>JAZTXE010000041.1:0-10924 GCA_045636205.1 Eubacteriales bacterium | reverse complement strand
GACCGCTTGGCCTCCGACTTGGACAAGATACCTACGTTGATAGCTTCCATTACTACATCTCCTTTGACTTTCTGCGTCTTTGCGCAGAACTTATTTAAGATAGAATACCATATATTCTTTTATTATTCAACGTTAATTTCTGTTTTTTACGCTATGATGTTAAAATTTGACATTTATGATAAAAACAAATCACACTATCCATTTGCGTGCGACCGGGATTTTGAGAAGAAGCCCGGATATCAGCATGCACAAGAGGAAAGTGCCTACAGAATAAATAGGTACCGCAATAAAAGGCGGGTAATTAATAAGCGATATGTTAAAGCCTCTGAGCGCAATGTTTAGGAAATCATGCATAAGATAAATACCGAATGTGGTTTTTGAAGCCCATGCAATCCGGTTGGATGCCTTTGCTGAGAGTGCGTTTAAACACCCGAGGTTCTTAACAAATACAAACACGGCTGCGCTGTAGAGCATGCTAAATGCAGACAAGCCCTCGTAGAGTAAAACATCCGTCGCAGCCTTAGCCGAGGATAGGCTCATAGTACCTATGCACGCGGCGACGATTGCCACAACTCCTAAAACATAGAGGAGAATTCTGCTGGGTTTTAACAAATTGTATTTACTGAAATAGTGCCCTGCGAGGAAATAACCCACATATCCGGTCACCATGCGTATGCCCAACTTATTGAATATGCGGGAAAAGATTGAAAAGGGTGCAAATTTTAAAAGAGTCGGGAGCACACCTGAGCACAGGAAGAAGAGTAGCAGAAAATACTCGGTTTGCCGCCGCGTTGCGTTTTTGGTAAACACCCGAAGAATCGGAGTTATAATGTATAACCCTATTATAAGGTATATAAAGTACAAGTGAAAATGCTCGTTTCCGTACAAGATTTTTTTAAGCCCGAATACGATGATTTGAAAATCAAACTCGCCGGTTTTAACCCAGTCGGTGAATGCCGGGTAGATCTCATATGCAATCGCCCAAAAGGCAAATGCGACTATCAGGCGCGGGATGTTTTTTGAAAATATCTTTTTTATGCCGGTTTCCTTGTCGGGGTCTAAGAAAAAGACGCCGCTTACCATAAAGAAAATTGGAACCGCAAAGCGCGCTGCGGCAGAAAGAATATTTGTCTGCCACCAGACAGGCGCGCTCGGCGGGCATGCAGTCAGGATGTTTGCGGTTGTGTGAATTACTATGACGGCAAAAATTGCGATTATGCGAAGGACGTCGGTATACACAAGCCTCTTTCCGCTCATAGCTGTTCCCACCCTTTCCAAATCTCCGGACAATAGCCGACCGTTGCCAATTTACCGTTTCGCACGATAGGGGTTTTGAGCAAGCCGGGATATTCCATTAGTTTATCAATTATATCCGCTTCATATGCCAGATGCGCGATAAATGAGTTTTCGTATTCCTTGGACTTTGTGTTTATCATATTCTCAAGTCCGACCGCCGCGCGCACGGACTCAAACTCACGCGGGCTCAAGCCGTAACGCTTTAAATCTATCAGCTGGTACTTGATGCGCCGTTCTTTGAAGTAGCGTTCAGCCTTCTTTGTATCAAAGCATTTTCCGCTCCCGTAAATTTGAATATTCATTGTTTTATACCTCCCGAGTATTGCTTTATCTAAATTAAATTTGCCCTGGCGTATGAGCGGGCGGTGTCGGTTTTTTTATATACCCAACGTCGGGTGCAAGATTCGGCGGCTTAGCGAGATTAAAAACATAAACTAAAAAAAGTTCACATCGAAATCACGCTAAAAGCAGGAACGTCTATTTCCTGCACGAGGGTTTAAGGTATATAATGAAAACTCAAGGGCGATAATGAACGTCTCCTTTATGCCGTAGGGAATTTATGTAAATGAATTCAACAAAGTTGAATTCATTGTAACACAATATTGACGAATTTTCAATTACGCCTTGGCAATGCATTTTTTCATATGTTATCATTATAAAAAAGGAGGTTTTTTACATGTCTGCAGAAAAGCTCAAATTGAGAATTGACAATATGAATTTTGCCCACAAGGCAAATCACAAATATTTTAAACGTATACGTATACGCGATTATTTGCCGGGTCAGGCTATTTATACGCTCGGTGATTATCCCGCGCAGGTGTACTCCGCGGTCACGGATTATGACCGTGAGCTTGTAAAGGCTATGGCGGAAGCGGGTGTGGATTTAATTCAGCTCCATGAGGACTGGAATGACGCTTGCCGCCTTTACGGAGCGGATAAGTTCACGTCCTCTGACCCGGAGGGAACCCGCGAGTTTGTCGACCTTTGCCACTCTTACGGTATAAAGGTTATCGCGTATGTGTCCACCGGCTATTTCCACGAGGGTGACCCGGACTTCCGCGAGGAATTTACAAATTCTAAAACCGATATTTTAGCATCCAATTACTACAAATACCGCAAGTGCGACCACGGTCATCCGGTATGGAGAGAATACATAACCGAAAAAACGCTGCTGTCTATGGACACATATGGGTTTGACGGGATTTTCAATGACTGGGGTTACAGTAAGTTTGATTGGTCACTGGGTGACTGCGTGTTCCCGGAGGGCGCATACGATGCAGAGCTTGAGGACGCGCTCGGGGAAATCTACAGCCAGATAAAGCGCCGCGGAGGAATTTACAAGCTCCACTGTGACCGCAACAATGCACCTCCGTGTAAGGACCGAGTTTACGATTATCTGTGGATAGGCGAAGGCGTTAAGGACTCAAAGGTGGGTATCGGTAAGGACTACCGCCCGTATGTGGTGCCGTGTGTTGATTTATATTACTCCGAGGGCAGAAGCCCGGAGGTGTTCTATGCGTACACGATTCCGTTTATGCAGTTTCCGCTGTTAAAAACCGGACGAATTATCCAGGGTAATAACTTAGACCTTCCAAACGTCACCTACTACGGCGGCGTTGAGGAGGAGTTCTACAGAAAGGTGCGCGACTATAACCTTGAGCACCCGGACGGACCGTACGTCAGAAGCCTGTGGTCCCCTATCCCGGACGACCCGAACGAGTTTCCGATGTGGGAAAAATATTCAAAGCTCTACCACCCGATGGTATCGGAAAACAGTGTTGCATTCATAGAACTGCGTGACAGCGAGGAAATACTCTCGCCGCTCGGCGCGGATATTTACGCGTCCATGTTTGTAAATGAGGATGTTTATCTGGTAGTCTCGAATTTAAGCGGAAAGCCGTATGAGCTTAAACTACAAAGCAAATGGCGTGACCGCGTATCGGGTACGGTAGCGGATACATTCACGATTGAAAACGAGCGGATTTTATTCCTTATAAAAGAATAGCTAAAAGCATTGCGCAAAGCCTTAACCTGTGTTAGAATGTAATCAGTATCCGACCGGAAGGGTTCGTCCCGACCGTGAGGGCATTTATACAGGCTATACCGCGGGGTTATATTATCCTGCGCGGTGAGTTTTTGCTTGATTTTATGCCGTTTGTCGGACTACATTCCGACAAACGGCTTTTTAAATGTTAAGAGGTGGAAGAATGGAAAAGAGAATAGCGCTAATAGGAATTATCGTGGAGAGCACATCCGCGTCCGAGCGCATAAACTCGGTTTTACATGAGTTTGGCGAGTATATAGTCGGCAGGATGGGTATCCCCTACCGTGACCGCGGGATAAGCATAATAAGCATTGTGGTGGATGCAGGAAACGATGTGATAAGCTCACTTTCCGGAAAACTGGGAATGATTGACGGCGTGAGCGTAAAGACGATGTATGCAAAGAGTTAGTGAGGATAAGGCGTGGATTATCAACGCGCTGGAAGCCGAGGAGTTTTCGGGATATTACAGACTGGCTGATGAGGTGCGCGCACAGAACGTCGGCGATACGGTGCACGTGCGCGCGCTGCTTGAGTTTTCAAATTATTGCCGCAGGCAGTGCAAATACTGCGGTTTAAACTGCAAAAACACCGCGCTTTCGCGCTACCGCATGACGGCGGATGAAATTATTTATCACGCAAACCTTGCCGCGGATGCGGGATATAAAACCGTAGTTCTTCAGTCGGGTGAGGACCCGCACTATACCGTGGATGAGCTGTGCCGCGTGGTCTCCGAGATAAAAAAGATGAACGTTGCGGTCACCTTAAGCTGCGGTGAGCTTTCAAGATGCGAGCTGTCACGCCTGCGTGATGCGGGGGCGGACAGGTATTTACTAAAGCACGAAACCGCGGATGAGGAGATTTATAAAAACCTGCATCCGTGCGGCACTCTTAAGGCGCGCGTTGAGTGCCTTAACACTCTTAAGGATTTGGGGTATGAGGTGGGAAGCGGCTTTATGATAGGTCTTCCCGGTCAGACGAGTCAGACGATAGCCGAGGATTTACTGCTTTTAAAAAGCATAGGGTGCGACATGGCAGGAATAGGCCCATTCCTCCCCCACCCGGATACAGAGCTTGGAAATCACCCTGCGGGCAGTACCGAGCTTTGCCGACGCGCGGTTGCGCTCGCGCGTATACTTATGCCTAAGATAAATTTACCCGCGACAACCGCGCTCGGGGTGCGAAGTCCCGAGGAGAAGGGAAAGGTTTTCTCAGGCGGTGCGAATGTTATCATGCAGAAGGTAACGCCGGATGAAGTGCGCGCATTATATGAGATATACCCTACCCCGAAGGCTCATACGGATGTGCGGGCGGACAGAGAAAAAGTTCTATCCGAAATACGTGCGTTGGGGAGAAATCCAGTTTAAGGAGAATTGAAAATGTATAACAGCAAATCGCCTCATGCAGAGGATTTTATAAACCACGAGGAAATATTAAGGCTTCTCGGAGTTGCGGAAGAGACAAGCCGAAACCTTGCTGAGATGTCGGAAATTATCGAAAAAGCCGCGCTGTGCAAGGGTCTTGACGCGCGGGAAGCGCTCGCACTTCTCATGTGCGAGGATGACGGAATAATAAAGCGGGCATTCTCGGTCGCCGTTAAGGTCAAGGAGAAAATATATGGGCGCAGAATAGTTATGTTCGCGCCGTTGTATCTCTCAAACTACTGCGTAAATGAATGCACGTACTGCCCTTACCACCACTCGAATAAGACCATTTGCCGCAAGCAGCTCTCTCAGGAGGACATCCGCCGCGAGGTCATAGCGCTTCAGGATATGGGGCATAAGCGCCTTGCGCTTGAAACCGGCGAGGACCCGGTAAACTGCCCGATTGAGTATGTGCTCGAGAGCATTAAGACAATATATGGGATACATCATAAAAACGGTGCTATCCGCCGCGTAAATGTAAACATTGCCGCGACAACTGTTGAAAACTATAAAAAGCTCAAGGAGGCGGGTATAGGCACGTATATCCTGTTCCAGGAGACGTATCACAAGCCTACCTACGAGCGGTTGCATCCCAAGGGCCCCAAGCACAACTATGCGTATCACACGGAGGCGATGGACCGCGCGATGACCGGCGGTATTGACGACGTGGGGATAGGCGTTCTTTTCGGGCTTTACGACCACCTCTACGACTTTGCAGGACTTCTTCTCCATGCAAAGCATCTTGAGGACACATTTGGTGTAGGTCCGCACACGATAAGCGTGCCGCGCATCCGACCCGCAGATGATGTGGACCTAAATGAGTTTCCCAACGCGGTTGACGATGAAAGGTTTAAGAAAATCGTCGCGGTGCTGCGCCTTGCAGTTCCCTACACCGGACTTATAGTGTCCACCCGCGAGTCACCCAAATCGCGCGCTGAGGTGCTGCGTCTGGGCGTATCGCAGATAAGCGGTGCATCCTCTACAAGCGTTGGCGGGTATGCCGAGCGCGAGGAAGAAAACTCCGCACAATTTGAAGTAAACGACACGCGCACGCTTGACGAGGTTGTAAACTGGCTGCTTGAGCTTGGTTACATACCCAGCTTCTGTACCGCGTGCTACCGCGAGGGGCGCACGGGAGACCGCTTTATGAGCCTTGCAAAATCCGGGCAGATAGCAAACGTATGTCAGGCAAATGCGCTTATGACGCTTAAGGAATATCTTGAGGATTACGCGAGTGAGTCCACGCAGGAGCTTGGCATCTTACGCATACGCGAAGAGGTCGAGAGCATTCCGAATGAAAAGGTTAAGGCGCAGGTGCTCGGTTATCTTGATGAGCTTTCCCACGGTGCGCGAGATTTCCGTTTTTAAAGTATGAGGTGAACATATGGCTGGGTTAGATAAAACTCCCAACGCAAACCGCTTGCACATAGCTCTTTTGGGAAAACGCAACGGCGGTAAGTCTTCACTTATAAATGCGATTGCAGGGCAAGAGGTTTCGCTGGTTTCGTCTGTCGCGGGAACCACGACCGACCCGGTGAGTCGCGCAATGGAGATATCCCCTCTCGGCGCGTGCGCGCTTATTGACACTGCGGGCTTTGACGATGTAGGAGAGCTCGGCGAAATGAGAGTTGAGAAAACACGCGCGGTGCTTGATAAAACCGACATAGCAGTAATCGTTTGTCGTGACGGTGCGGGAAGCGTTGAGAGGGACTGGGCGCAAACCTTGCGCGAGAAAAAAATACCGTTTGTCGCCGCGGTAAGTCAGGCTGACCGTCAGGCAAATGCCGAGGCGCTTGCCGAGCAGCTGCGCGAGAGCCTTGGATGCGAGGTTGTAATAACAAGCGCAAAGGAAAATTCGGGCATTGATGAGCTTAAAGCCGCGCTTGTGCGCCTTGTGCCCGAGGATTTCGGCGCGAGCAGTATAGTCGGGCATTTAGTGGATGACGGTGACACGGTGCTTCTTATAATGCCGCAGGGTATTCAGGCACCCAAAGGGCGGCTAATCCTGCCGCAGGTTCAGACCATACGCGACCTTTTGGACAATAAATGCGTGGTTATAAGCGCAACGCTTGATAAAATGGATGCGGCACTTAACTCTCTTGCGTCGCCGCCCAAGCTTATTATAACCGATTCGCAGGTATTCCCTGCCGTGTACGAAAAAAAGCCTGAGGGCAGCTTGCTGACTTCGTTTTCGGTTCTCTTTGCGCGCCATAAGGGCGACATACAGGCGTTTTGCGAGGGTGCTGCCGCGATTGATGCCTTGCGCGAGGGAGACCGTGTTCTGATAGCCGAGGCGTGCGCGCACGACCCCAAGGACGGTGATATCGGGCGCGAAAAAATCCCCGCCCTTTTAAGAAAAAAGGCAGGGCAAGGACTTGTAATAGACGTGGTTTCGGGTGCTGCGTTTAATAGGGATTTGAGTAGCTACTCACTTATTATCCACTGCGGCGCGTGTATGTTCAACCGCAAGCTTGTGCTCTCGCGCATTGAAAAGGCAAAAGCCGCGGGAGTCCCGATTACAAACTACGGCATCGCAATTGCGAAGCTCACGGGGATTTTAGATAAGATAGAAGTGTAGAAAAATTTAACGCTTGGGATTTTTGTAATCCCAAGCGGTTTTTTCGCGGGACGCGTTTACATCTTATACGCGGAACGACACATAGGTCGTTCCCTACGGGGGGCGCAACAACCGGAGCCTTCCCCTTGAGGGGAAGGTGGCAAAGCTTTGGAGTGACTGTGGACTGGAATAACAATAATAGAACCGTTCAATTGTTTTCCAATTGACGGATAAAAGTGTTTAGTGGAGAGTGAATAAGAAAAACCCGCACACGTCAGTGTACGGGTTTCTGGCACCCCCTACAGGAATCGAACCTGTAACTAACCCTTAGGAGGGGTTTATTATATCCATTTAACTAAGGAGGCACAGCAACATATATTTTATTCTATTTTTATTAATCTGTCAACCGCTTGCAAATGCTTGATTATATACCGTTAATTAAAAAAATCTGCAAAAAGGCTTGACATTTTTGGTTTTTACTGTATAATTATTATGTTTCCTTGCTCCTAACTGAGTTTAGGGGCCATAAGTCCAAAAGGAGGTGTAATAGAAATGGCAAAAGTAAGCGCAAAGTACGAGTCCGTTTTCATCATTGATCTGGCAATCGGTGAAGAGGCTATCGCAGAGATGGTGGCTAAGTTCAAAGATCTCATCGAGAAGAACGGAACACTTCTCAACGTAGATGAGTGGGGCAAGCGCCGCTTCGCATACGCAATCAACGACAAGCCGGAAGGCTACTATGTCCTGGTTGAGTTTGAGAGCGCTCCGTCTTTCCCGGCAGAGCTCGACCGTGTCTTCAAGATTACTGAAGGCATCATGCGTTCTCTCATCATCTGCAAAGATGCAGAAGCTGCAAAGTAAGGAGGATCTTTCACGATGCTTAACAAGGCAATTTTGATGGGAAGATTAACCCGCGACCCGGAGCTCCGCTATACGCAGAGCAACATCCCGGTATCGTCCTTTACTCTCGCAGTAGACCGCGGATATAGCCGCAACAACGATTCCGGGCAGCAAAACACCGACTTTATCAACATCGTCGCATGGCGAAATACGGCTGAGTTCGTGTCCAAGTGGTTCCGCAAGGGACAGCTTGTAGCGGTTACCGGTCGTATTCAGGTTCGCAACTGGCAGGACCGTGACGGCAACAACCGTACCACTACGGAGATTGTCGCCGATGAATGCTTCTTTGCAGAATCAAAGCGCGACGGTGCAGCAGCAGGAAATCCGATGATGGATTCCGCACCTATGGCGAACAACTCGTTTATGAGTGCACAGAGCGATTTCGCTCCGGCTGCTGCAAGCTCTGATTTTGAAGAGCTTATCGGTGAGGATACCGAGCTGCCGTTCTAAAATGGTGAAAAAGGAGGATTTTTACGATGGATAGAACCGCAAGAAACAGAAAGCGCAAAAAGGTTTGCTCTTTCTGCGTAGATAAGGTTGAGCAGATTGATTACAAGGACGTAGCAAAGCTGCGCCGCTATGTATCTGAGCGCTCCAAAATTCTGCCGCGCAGAATGACCGGAGTTTGTGCTTGCCATCAGCGTCAGCTGACCGAGGCAATCAAGCGCGCTCGTCACATTGCTCTTCTCCCCTACGTTACTGAGTAATTAAAAATGTATTTAAAACGCCGCAATGAGAAATCGTTGCGGCGTTTTTGCATAATATTGCACCGTTGTGCGGATAATATCCGTATTAAAATGAAAAAATCGGGGTGCACTTTTATGAATCGCTTTGCCTTCTATGACGCAAAACCGTATGACACAATTTGGTTTGACAGGCTGAAAAATCAATACGACATTAAACTAAAATACATCGAAAACAAGCTGAGTGCCGAGACTGCAGGGCTTGCAGCCGGATGTGGCGGAGTGGTCGCGTTTGTAAACGATACGCTTGATTCTGAGGTTATTGATGCACTGCATCAAAACGGAGTTCGCTTTATCGCGATGCGTTGTGCGGGCTATAACAACGTAGACTTAAAAGCCGCAGAGGGGCGCATGACCGTAACGCACGTGCCCGCGTATTCACCTTACGCGGTTGCCGAGTACGCGATGGCGCTGCTCTTCGCGCTCAACCGCAAAATTCACCGCGCGTATCTGCGCACGCGTGATTTTGATTTCAGCATAGATGGTCTGACCGGCTTTGACCTGCACAAGAAAACCGTGGGCATAATCGGCACGGGAAAAATCGGGCGCGTTTTCATAGACATCTGCCGCGGTATCGGAATGCGCTGTCTCGCGTATGACCCATATCCGTCGGACGAGTGCCATGCGGAGTACGTGGATTTGGATACGCTCTACCGTGAGAGCGACATAATCTCCCTGCACTGCCCTCTTACGCGAGACACGCGCCGCATAATAAATGCCGGAAGCCTTGAGAAAATGAAAGACGGAGTTTTGCTTATAAACACCTCGCGCGGCGCGCTTATCCACGCAGAAGCACTGCTTGACGCGATTAAATCCCACAAAATCGGCGGCGCCGGGCTTGACGTTTACGAAGAGGAGACGGATTTATTCTACGAGGATTTCTCGGACACCATAATACAGGACGATGTGCTCGCGCGGCTTTTGTCCATGCCTAATGTAATAATTACGTCGCATCAGGCATTTTTGACCGATGAGGCACTCAAAAACATCGCAGATGTAACGCTAAAGAACATCCGCCTGTTTTTAGACGGCGAGCCACCGGAAAATCAGATAACGCGGGTGCACAAATAAAAAAGGACTGTTGCGGAGTGAATTCTGCAACAGTCCTTGGTTTTTATTCTTTTATCAAGAATACCATTCTGCCGGGTTTAATTTCAAAGGTATTTGAAACCCTTCCGGTTTCGCGGTCCTTCCATGTATCGCGAAGGACAAGTGTGTAAGGTGCATCGCCCATATTTGATGCGACCATGTAGACCTCATGGCTTACAAACATGGATGCGTATACATCTGCAGGCAGGTCGGAGACAATGTCTGCGGCTTCGCGGAGCTCAATATATGCAATCGTGTTTTCCTCGACCATCGGCTTATACAGCTCGAGGTACTTTGACCAGCGCGGGTACTCGCCAACATCGTCGGGGATTGATGACCACAGGCTGTAGACATACGGACCGTCCGGGTTTTCCTGCATATAATCGTAGAGCTTTTGGGTAAAACCGTATTCTAACTCCTCATGCAGGTAATCAATCCCGTCTTCAAATATCGACGTGCCCAGGAACGGACGGCCGATTTTGAGAAGCGGGAACTGCATGAACGGGATTACGGATGCATAGTATCTGTCCGGGTCGGGGATCTTTGTAAATCTGAGGTCAGGACACGGAACTACATACGGCTGGAAATCCTTGCCGATGCCGGCTGCCTTATTGTCCTCGCCCTCGCCTATCCACAAATAGTCGTAAACGCGGTCAAAGCAGTCAGGCGCATTGTTTCCGTCCGCATGGAGCTTGTAAATTCCGCCGCGGCGCTTTACCTCACTGTATATGGTTGCGAGCAGGTCTTCTATTTCCGCATCGTAGGGGAGCTTGTCCCAATTGTACATTTGTTTTAAATCTATTCCGTCATAGCCCCAGTCGTTATATATGCCGTCAAAGCCGTACTTGTCAAGAACCGCGAAGGTGCGCGGGAG
>JAZTXE010000040.1:0-22667 GCA_045636205.1 Eubacteriales bacterium | reverse complement strand
CTCGGTTATTCCGAAGGCGCGGACTAACATTATCGCAAAGTCTGCGCGCTTGATGTTTTTTGCAGGTGAGTAGGTGTTCTCACTCGTTCCGTTTACAACGCCGCTGTCAACAAGTGCGTAGATTGCGTCCTTTGCCCAGGTGTGGTTTCCGAGGTCTACGAATTTCTCACCTGTTTCCGTCGGACTGTCGGGGACATCATCCCCTGCATCGGTATTACCCGAATCGTCGGGTTGCTGGCTGCCGCTTTCGTTGCCGCTGCCACCCTCTGAACCGGAACCGCCTCCGCCGCCGGAGCCTGAACCTGAACCGTCATTCCCGCTCGGAGGTGTTACTACAGGCTGATTGTTTTCGGGTGCATTGGTCGAGCCGGAGTTATTTTCGCCGTCATCGGAAGAGTTTCCGCCGGAAACCGAGCCTGACGCTTTATACACCGTTAAATTCAGATGTATTGTACTCTGGCTTACGCCATCATCTGCACAAACAGCTATGTGGTTTTTACCTATCTGCGTATTGTCCGGAGTCCAGGATATTTCACCGGTCATCGGATTTATGCTTGCTCCTCTCGGAAGCGCAGGCGCCGAATAAGTGATACTTCTGCCATCTTCGCAAGTTGCAACTATCGTCTTTGAGAATTTCTTTCCCGCCGTAAGATTATAGTCGCTGTCATGCCCTATAAAGACAGGTGAGGAATCTTCATACGCACTCAGCGGTATGGTGAAATACTGGTTAGGTGCTATGTTGTATACATAATCCGCATCCTCAGCGGTGATATTTGTAGCACTGCGAACTACAGTCTGATTGCCCAAATTCAGAGTTATCATATTGCCGTCGTTGCGCGTTGCAGACTCAATCGCGTAAACACCGTTCATCGCCGTGTCATTTTCCACATAGATATAACGTCCTGCCAGATTTTTAAGGTCTACTTTTTCAGCGTCATTAAAGTAAGCGATTATATGGTTTTCAAAACTCTTCATGCCGCGTGTGAAATCAACTATATGACCGTTATACTCAGAGGTGGTTTCTTCCATATCACCGAGCTTCGTACCGTGGTTTAAGTATGCATTGAGCATCTGACCGTTATTTACTGTGTATACACCTACAAAGCCTTGGAAATGAATATCATCGTCAATTATATACTCTACCTGATTATTGGTAGCGTATATTACATAATCCTCACGTCCGCCGTCAAGCGTTACCTTGATTGCGCGTACAACGTCCCCGTTTGTGTTTATCGGGAGGTCGTCATTTGCGCGTTTTACGGACACCTGCTCGGTAGCTTTGATGTATCTCTCGCCCTTGTACGGCTCGATAACCGTAGTAAAGGTGGAATCAAGGTTCTCACCGCTGCGGCGTGCAAGGAAGAACTCTATCCACTTTGGGTTTCCTGCCTTGTTGGGCGGCTCGCCCTTAACAAGAGAAACATTTGACAGATTGAAGTCATTGAGCATGGTAAGTCTCAGATGCATGTCTGAGCTGTCCTTTATCGCTTTGCGGTAGTCGGTAACATCAAATTCGACCATTACTTCACCTGTTCCGGGTTCGGTGTCCTTTCGAACATCGGTCAAGTAGCTGTAGCCACTGATATGTCCGGTCGTGCCATATGCAATATTTTCGCCCGCATATGTTCCGTTTTCCTGAAGTTCAGGTATAAAGCCTGCCCAATCACCGATTTTATCCGACTGCGAATGGAAGCTGTACACATGCTCGTTTCCACCCTTGACGCGGAAGAAGTCTACGCCATAGGACACATCATCGTTTGCCTCTATCATAACAACGGTTCTGCGATATTCTTCCGTTGCAGGTGAAATTTCAGGTGCCTCAACATCCATAACCTTGATGCGGTCTGTGCTGTCAAAGTGCAACGGGAAACCAGCGCGGTTTAATGCGCTGTGTGGTCTGTCATCTACAACCACGGTGTTGTGGCTGAGAGTTGACATACCCCAGTTTCTGTGCTTGTCACTCAAATCAGGCGGTGCAGGGTATCCGAAGTCAGGTGCAAAATCAAGACCGTAGGCATGCAAGCCTATACCCAGAGTATCCGCATGGCCATGGATGCCCTTAAGGCCGAAGCCCATCCAGAAGTCGCGCTGATTGTCGTACTCGTCCGTGGTGCCCTCTGCGTACAAGCTTCCGTCACGCATTACTGCAAGTCCGGTGCCTGCCAGAAGTACCGAGCGGTCAAAGTCGTACTCTCCGTGTTCCTGTATTACCTTCTGAATATCCTGTTGTATCTTTTCCGGATCCTTTGTGTAGATGTCAAGTTTAAGACCGTCAACCTTGTTTCCGTTCTGCCAGTATACAATCTGTGCAAGCTCATAATCACCTGTCGCATAGTATGCGCGGATAAGGTGATAATAGCTTGGCAACATGCGTGTGAGTCCCGCCATTACGGTACTGTCACCTATCGGCAAGCTGCCCTTGCGGCACATGATGTAATTCATCTGGTTTTTAAGCATTACGTTGAGTTTTGGAATCTTGTACAGGTCTGCTGCTGAGTATGTCGTATATCCGTTTAATATACTTGCTATATCCGCCATGGTGTTGTACCACAGGTTCTGATAGTTTGGCGACATACCCTCGGTTGTACCACCGTTGCGGTCAACGTCGTTATAGAGCTTGTGGAGTATTTCGCCGCCGGTGTGCTCATGGTTGTACGGCAACAGGTGGTATTTGTCGTACTGCATCAACCAGTCGAGAATATTTTTAGTTTCAGGCATTGTATCAAGCACAATCGCCGCATAAACACCCGGCACCTGATGCAGACCGAAGTTTCCGTGTGCATCGCCGTTTTCAATCGCCTTTACGGTCTCACGTACTATTCCGTTTTCAATGTTCTCACGAATGAGCTCCGGAGTGGACTTATCGTTTTCCATTCCGTAGTACGTTGCTCTTGTATTAAGGAAGTTTACTACCTCTGGGTCATCGTATATCGGCCATACAGCGTCATATGCCGCAATCCACTTTGCAAGAGTGTCATTTTCCCAAATTGAACCTTCGAGCTTACCGTTTCCGATGCCGCCGGAATGGCTGTATCTCCAGTGCGGTTCAGGACCTGTATCCATATCCGGATATACGTCCGCGATACGGTCAAGGACTACCGCGCAGGTGCGTCCATACTTTGCCTCGCCGGTTATCATGTATGCCTGACCGAGCGACTGAACAACCGTGTCCATCAGTGTATCCGTACCCATCATAAAGCGGTTGTACATAGCAATGTAGGCATGGTTTTCCTCGATATCGCCCCAGTTTGTGCCCGGATAGATGTGACCGGTTTTGTAACCACGGCCGTCGTCAACACCCCAGCCTTCCACGGTCTCACCCTCAATGAGGCCCTTGCCGCCGTTTAGCGTTGTGACATTCTCAAGGTCGGTATACAGCTCATTTTTAAGAAATCCTACAGGCGGAAGCCTCTCGCCGGCTTCACGCATTCTCTTATGCTCTTCGTAGCTTTCTACGCCTGCCTCTGCATATTTATCAGCAAACTCTTTATAATGCTCGTAGTGCGCCTTTTCATAGCTCCAGCTTGCAGCAGGAATTCCGTAAATTGCCTCTTCGCCTTTTTGTACAATACCCAGCTTGTAGTACTCGCCGAAGTTATTTGTCGGGAATATTCTGCGGCAGGTCTTACACTGGATTTTCCAAGGCTGGTTAATCGGGTCAACATTATACGAATAAATCGGGTTTCCGTATCTGCGTCCCAAATCGTCACCGCAGTAACGGCACAGCTCGCCATCCGGGTCGTAATCGTATCCGACAATTGTACTTCTCGGCACATCCTGAGAGGTTACATGACTCCACAGGAACTCGCTGAGCTCAACGTACTTATCAGCGGTTCTGATTATTGCGTCAATCTCGTTTCTCGCCCATGTGTACTTCTGACGGTTTTCCTTCGCAGCTTCAACCTTTGCGTCTGTGTAGAAGCTGCGACCGACCTTTCCGTTAGTGACGACGATGTTTACCTCCCCTTCGTACGGGGGTTGATTCCCCACAACGACCTTTACCTTTACAAGTGCGCTTCCGAGCGCCTTGGGTGTTACATATCCGGTCGGAGACAAGTCGATTATATCTGTTGCCTCGGTTGAGTAGGTTATCTCGGCATTAGCTAAATCAATCGGTAATCCGTGATACGAACCGCCGGTTACGGTTACCTGCGTTCCTTCGCTATCAGGTCTTATAAGACGCGGAATCGCGCTTACTTTAATTCCTACAAGTCCGTCCACTCCGACAACTATTGGAATTGTCACGCTTGCGCAGTTATTTTCATCAACGCCTGCGGTTACGGTGATAGTAGTGTTACCCGCCGAAACACCTGTTACAGTCGCACCGTTTGCGCTTGCGATATTCGAATCTTCCACTGTAGTTGTGACACTAAGGCAAGATACGTCTATCTCAGCGCCGTTTGATGCTTTTGCAGTGATGTTTATATCGGCAGTTTTTCCAACGTATATATCGTCCTTTATTTCTGCGGTTATCTCCGCGACCGTTGCATCGCTTACGCTTATATCAACCGATGCATGCTTTATCTCGCCGTCAACCATAGCGGTTACGGTGATAGTTGTATCTCCCGCCGCTTTTGCGACTACACGTCCGCCCTCTATTGCCGCAACAGACGGCTTTGAATTGTGTATAGAAATCTTATTTTTTTCATCTTCGGATCCGTCCATGAGATTTCCCATCTTGCGCCAACTACCGTCAGACATCAGCGCGCCCGTGGTAAGCTCAGTGCTCTCACCTACTATAAGCTCGCTCTTTCCGACTTCGGCAACCGCATGGTCAAAATACAAGTCGCCGTCAATCTTTTCAAAGTCAAACCCTGCCATATAAGCCGTGTTATGACGGTCTTGCTTCTCGATATAAAGGCTCTTTACAGTAATGGTATGTGTGCCCTGGCTCAAATAAAGTGAGTTAAATGCCTTTACTACCTCACGGTTTCTGACGCTCGCATCTGTAGATTCAGACGGATGTGAGAAGTAAAACGTGCCCACGTACATATCGTCTATGTAGAACGCTGCGTTAGTGCCGTAGTTTCCTACCTCACTGCCCATGAAGCTGAGCGAATAGTTGCCCGGCTCCTTTACAAGGAAATCCATAGCAAGCTGCTCGTTTTCCATAATCGTTGCGTCAAAGCCGTTTGCCGAAAGTCCCCATGTCGTGTTCGGGCGCTTACCGACGAGTGGGCTGGTCTTTTCATAGTTTACGCACCAGCCGTCAGACTCTATTTTCGCACCGTCAGGGCTTCCCGAGTAGCCTTTAACGAAGTTTATATCCAGATTCGTCGCGGTTTCGACCGGCGCAAATACTGCAACCGGAATCTCAAGGCTTCCCTCAACACCGTCGAGTATCGCCTTTACGGTTACGTAATGATTTCCGTTCTTGAGACCTTTTACCTTGAGAGTTACAGTCTTTGCCTCGGCATCTACCTCGACATCACCGGTTATCATCTCATGGTCACTCTCTACCCAAATACGCTCGGCATCCGCTAATTTGGTAGACTCGTCATCGTCGAGCACCGCGGAGAGATTTGCGCTGATGATTTCAAGTCTGTTTCCAAACATCTCACGGTCAGCTTTAATTTCAAGAACACGGATAGTGTTAAATTCCTGCGATTGATGGTAATCGTCTCCGTCTATAACCGCGGTAGCCTCCAAATCTGCGCATCCTTTACCAACGCCGGTCAGCACACCATTCTCATCCACGGTAAAGACGTTTTCATCGCTGCTCTTAAGCTCAAGATAGTTTTTGGGGTCTTTTGTTCCATCAAGCGTTTTTCCAAAGCGGAATTCACGTCCGTTGGACATAATTACCTTAACATCAGTTGCCAGAGTATGCTTGTAAACTACGTTTTCACCCTCCGGCTGAATTGAAATGCGATCAAAAGTCGGCATCGCGTCTGCTCGGGTTAGAACCAAGCGATTTGCATATATATTGCCCGCGGTTACTGCCTTGATGTGCAAGGTATGTCTCCCGCGCTCAAGTGATAAGCTGTTTAACTGCTCGGCGGCTTTGTCGCCCGAGAAGTCGAATCTGCCGAGATATGCTTTGTCCATGTACAAATCTACAACCGCACCATCTGCCACAGTTGTCCCGACAATATCAAAATCATATACATCGCTCTTGAGTATATTCATCTCGAGTGCCAGAATATCATCCTGCTCAAATGTTGCATTCAGGCCATTCTCATTAAGCGTTCCGGGTTTAGCTGTAGTATCATCAACAATGAGGGTCCAGTTTTCCTTTGCAACTGTTGCACTTGCAATATCGGATGCACTTTTGCGTGCAAAGTTAAACATTTGTCCCTGAGCAGTTTCAATTCCCCAATTTGCTACATAGTCCTGCTCGTCCGGGCGACGTGCAACAATCTCAAACATTCCTTCGCCGTAGCCTTTTGAGGTCACGATTCCGTTTTCGTATGTAGCCAGGTCAGGCGTAGTTGTACTGATTGACATACCACCCTGGTCGGGATAAAGCCTCGGGAAGTGATAATCTGTACCGTCGGACATACGCAATGTGTAAGAAATATTTGCGCTATCACCCAAGAAAAGCTTATCTCTGTCGCTTACAAGGTTAATACCTGCAACGGTGGTTTTATCTACCAGAGGTATCATCTGAAGGTTATACAGGTATGCAATAGCATGACGAGTATTTATCTCCGGATTTATACGCTGAACCTTGAGCTGATGTACACCTTCGGTCAGATATATATCCCTGAAGCGCGCCTGTACATTCTCTATACGACTGTCCATTCCGTCCGGGTCGGTAAAATCAAACTCGCCGACATACTCACCATCTATGTGGAACGATGCAACTGCACCGTAATCACCGTTGTACATTCCGGTAAATAAGAGCGCATACCATCCGGTGCGTTCTACCTTTATATTTATAAGCGCATATTCGCCTTCATCGTCTTCCGGCTTGTAATTGAAGTGGAGAAGAAGCTCCGCTCCTTTGTTAAATTCACTACTACCTGCGGCGATTTTATTCCACAGCTTGGTGTTTTCCGGCTGCGGATCAAGCTCCCAGCCGTGCTTGTCAATATCAATATCTCCAAGTTCTTCTGCAAGCGGCGTGCCGAAATTTATAATCGTGGTTTTTGTAGACTGCGGATTTTCCACAACGCTTACCGGCACTTCAATGCCGGTCTCAAGCCCTTTGTACAAAGCGTTGACGGTTATGGTTTCCTCACCTAATGCACTTGTCTGCATACGCAGATAAACATTTCCGTTTTTCTTTACGATTGCAGCACTTACAACATCATCGTTTGAGCTTTCCGCTGTAATGTCTGCATTGTTTAAATCTACGATTATCTTGTCAACCGCGCCCTGGAGGAGTACGTCGCGGCGAACATTTGCACCCATCGGGAAAACATCTGCAAGCGTCAGCGTGAAGGTTTCGTCCGCGGGCTTTTCTTTTACGGTAATGCCAATGCTCTTTTTAATGATTTTACCCTTTACATATGCGACCGCATTAATTTTTACATTGTCTGACGCTTTATGCGCGGTTGCAACACCGTTTTCAATTGTCAGTACGCTCTCATCCGAGCTTTCAAGCGTGATATAACCGCTCTCCGGGTCTCCGTTTTCTGCAATCGGTACAGACATGACGGTTCCGTCATTCATAGCTACGTCAGCATGCACGTCAAAGCTATCGCCGACGGTCACGATTTTCGAGTTTACGTCAAGACGAACCTCGCTCGGCATAACCTCGGGGATAAACGTTATTTTCTGGATTCCCAGATAGTTGTTGCCGTCTCCACTGTCTGCGCCATGGGTAAACAGTATGGAATGTTCACCTGCGGACAGGTCAAAGGTTCCGAGTTGGATATCTTCCATGCCCTCCGAAGATGCATTTAAAGTCAGTTTTTTACTCAGACCCGCATCCGGAATTTCAATTGTCGGATTATTTGCATATACCTGCTTGCGGAAGGTTCCGACAATTTTGAATCGTCCCTCCATGGGCAGCTCAAACTTAAAGCCGACCTTGCCGGAAAACAAGTTTATATCCGTATATTTTGCTCCGGTTCCGGAATTGGGATATACATCTTTGCCCAAATGTCCGCCCAGCATCAGTCTCTTGTAATACTTTTCTTCTGTGGTAGCCTCATCAAGCTCCCAACCGTTAGCTTTTATTGAAAAACTTGAGAAGTTATCAGTTTCCTCGTCCATTAAGCCGAGTCTTTTTACGACCGGACGCAGCTGCACATCCGAAAGCTTAAGCACGCCGTCTTTGTCTTCTAACTGCGTAAAGGTTATATCGCGTGTACCCTTATCAAGCCAGAACGGACCGAACACACGTGTTACATTACTGTTAAGAGCATCGGTTTTATAGCTTCCCGCAACATCCATATAATTGACAAAGTTTTGCGGGTCGACTACTTTGCCGATAAAGCCGTCCGCACGGTTTTCAGCAATTGCATATACGTAGTAAAGCCCATACTCGGGTACATCTATGCTTACTACTGCATTATTGCCACTCTTAAGCTTGTATGTATTCTCCGCGATTTTTTCGCCGGTTGAGGATTTAACGCTCCACGAGGAAGAAACGTCCTCATTTCCTACAAGCGCAAATCCGTCTCTGAAGTACATTATTCCGACTCCGAGTTTGTTTTGCTCTTTATTTGCATAGCCCAACTCAGTCGCGGTCATTTTAAACATATTGATGCCCGCATCTACGTCGATTGTACCTACTTTGTATACAGTTCTATTTCCTTCGGTAGCCTTGGTTTTTTCAGGTATTATATCAACGGTGCCGATAGGAGTATTCTCTTTGTTGAGAGTAAAATCAGCAATTATACCGTTATTAAAGCTGGGTGCCGCGGCTACGAGCAGATCGTACTTGCCCGCCTTGTCAACCTTAAAATCAAAGCCCGCATACTGTCCGACATTTGCAAACTGAACCGTAGCACGGCCTGCATTATCAAAACTCGTCCATCCGTTTACCGCATATGGGTTTGCAGAGGCTCTACTCTGAATTCCGCCACTGGTTGCACCATGGTGAATAAAGCGCAGGCCCTGGTCAGCCAAAGTCATGTCATAATAGCTTCTGACTCGCGCAGGTGCAGTAAAATCAAGCACCATGGTCTCCATCGCACGGTCGGGCTCCGGAGTAAGCATGATGTTATAGAGCCCAAGCCATGCGTTTGTAGTCTTGTCCTCGCCTGCGTATCTTATGCGAATCGAGTTTGCACCTTTTTTAAGGTACTTTGAGCCGATTGAGTATGTTGCTGCAGCCGTGGTCAAATCAAGACTCTTGACAAATCCGCCGTTTACATACACCTCATATTCTCCGGCGGCTCCGTTGGTATTCGCCTTAAGGCTTATGCCATAATAGCAATCCTCAGGAACATCCAGGTCAAATGCTATGCTTTTACGTGTAGCGTCAACAGCAGGAGTGATGCTCGCACCGCTTACGTTTGCCCAGCCTTCACTGGTTTTGTTGTACGTCCAGGACGCATCACTTTCCTCATCGTTGAAGCGCCAACCTGCTTTTTCAAAGGTCGCCGCCGCAAGATTCTTTGCACCAATTGCAGCTTGGTTAAAGTTATACACCAGCACACCTTCATTATTCGGCGCGGGTGCTGCATATGCCGGCATAATCTGAGCAAGCATGCAGATTGCCAAAAGCAGCGCGCATATGCGTGAACTTAATTTCTTTCCTTTCATTGTTTTTACCTCCTAAATTTATTTTCTTCTTATAACGGATTTTCCTTCCCACTCATCTGCAGACGGAAGTCCCATAACATCCGTAACCGTCGGCGCGATGTCCAATATGCTTATCTCGCCCAGGTCAACACCCGGCTCGAAATCTTCACCAATAAAGAATGCAGGGATTATCATATCCTCATCGAGCAGAGTACCGTGGCAGGTGTCATGCCCGCCATGGTCAGTGGTCACGATGATGGTAAACTTATCACCGAGAGCGTCTACTATTCTCTTTACATTGTCAATAGCATTTGAGAGCGCATCCAGGTATTCAGGACTCATCCATCCGATTCGATGACCCATACTGTCAGGTCTTCCCATGCTGACGAATATGAAATCCGACTCCGGGTCATTGTAAAACGCAAGCAATCTGTCGGTAATCGTGTTATCAACATTCTCTACCGAATAACCGTCTATGTAAATGCAACCGTTTAAGCAAATAGGTCTTGACAGCTCACGCAACGGTTCCCAAGAATAAAACATGGTGCGGCTGAGCTTATATTTCTGAATTTGCTCAAGTAATCCCATCATCGGTTTCTCAGGTGCCTCATACAAAACCATGGTTCCGTGCTTCTCAGGCGGAACACTGTAAAACATTGACATATGGCACGGCATGGTAGATGACGGGAAGACGGTTCTTTCCTTAAACGTATAGCTTCCCATCTTCATCATTTCATCAACGTACGGGTTTCCGCAAGCCTGGAGTGCATCCGCACGCACGCCGTCTATGCTTATCAAAATGACTTTTTTCCCCATTTCATCTTTTCTCCTCACATTGGATAATTTAACAATATTATCTTATTTACTTTTCTCTGAACTTATTTTTGCAAGGTGAATGTTTTCTCTTGCATTTCAGGTAATTGCTTCCTTATAATTACAGCTTTTTCCATATTTACGTTATAATTTAAAGGTTGATTTTAAATTGAGACTATGCTATATTAAGATTATCAGTTTTAACAACTTTTTTCTACGCGGATTTTAACATATTTTTATAACGATATTGACTTTTGATAGTAAAGGAGAATTTTGGAATGTACAGGCAACTTTTACCTTATGACTCACCCAACCGACCTGTGCGTGCAATCATGGGTGATCCGATGCCCAAGGGCTTGGTTTATGACATGCATTTCCACACGGAAATCGAAATTCTATATGTAATAAGCGGAGCTTTGCGAGTTTTCAGCGAAGCAGGCGAGTTCACCGTACATTGCGGAGATACTCTCTTTGTAAATTCAAACATCCCGCATGCAACCAAGACTTTGGCGGAGGGCACCCACAATATGCGCATGCAGTTTGTTGATCCCTCTTCATTTACCGGACCCATGCATTATCTTTCAAAATTTTTGCGTCAGGCAGATACTCCGGTATATGTGTTCAGGAAAGGCTTACCGGATAGCGAAGAGCTTATCTCGTATATAACAAACGCGGTTGAAACCGGAAAAAGCAACGATATTTCCGACGACTTTTATTTGGCAGCTACCATGTATATGGTTACCTCTCTTCTTTACAGAAAGAAGCTTCTGGCTTCGAAGGATAGGATAACCAACAGCAAGATGATAGAAAAAATAACTCCGATTTTAAATTACATAGACCAAAGCTTTGACGAAGATATAACGCTTGACACACTCAGCAACATTTTAAATTTGAACAAGCAATACTTATGCCGCCTCTTTAAAAAAGCTACAGGAAGTACTATTATTGATTATCTCAATTTTGTACGCACATGCAAGGCCGAAGTGTTTTTAAAGGAAGACATGAACATTTCCGACGTAGCGTATAAGGTAGGTTTTTCATCACCATCATACTTTAATAAAATTTTCAAAAGATACAAGCTGTGTACACCACTTACCTACAAACGTATTATTCAGCATACGGAGAGAGAAATTTAAATAAAAGAATCCCCTTCGCATTCACTTGGTGAATGCGAAGGGGATTTCACGTTAAAATACAAAACGGCAAGCTCATCAAAGCTTACCGTTTTATATAATTAAAAATAGGAGGGGGAGTAAAGAAAAAAACTACGCATCTGCTTTCTACAGTTATCAGTATACAATGATATTATGAACAAAGAAAGCAAAAATTATTACAAAAATATTAAATATATTTTTAAAGTTTTATTTCAGTAACGCTGCTGCCTCTGCATCCATGATTATTGTTGCATCCGGGTGAATTTGCATGAATGAGCCCGGGCAATCGCAACCTACCATGCCGTTATACATACGCTTTACAGCCTCTGCCTTAGCAGCACCGTTTATAACCATAACGATTTTCTTGGCTTTCATGATTGCGCTAAGTCCCATAGTAAGAGCCTTCATCGGCATATCCTTCGGATCTTCAAAGTATCCGCTGTTAGCTTCCCATGTACTCTGGGTAAGACCGGTTACATGAGTTGCAGCCGGGAGAGTTTCGTCAGGCTCATTAAATCCGATATGGCCGTTACGTCCGATTCCGAGAATCTGGAGGTCGATGCCGCCTGCAGCTTCAATCGCCGCATCGTATGCTGCACACTCAGCTTCCGGATCAGCAACCTCGCCATTTGGAACATGAACTGCTTCCTTGCGAACGTTTACGTGGCTGAACAGATTATCCCACATGAAGTACCAGTAGCTCTGGTCGTTATCACGCTTAATGGGATAATACTCATCCAGATTAAAGGTTGTAACCTTAGAAAAGTCAATCTCGCCTGCACGATTAAGCTCTGCAAGCTGCTTGTAGAGACCTACAGGTGAGCTTCCGGTAGCAAAACCGAGCACACTATCAGGCTTAGCCTTCATCTGCTCTGCAACTATTTTTGCAGCTTCGCGGCTCATTTCATCGTAATCTTTGCAAATAATGGTTTTCATCTAAAAAACACCTCTTTAATAATTTTCACTGCCTGTATATAATACCACACTTTTCCAAAAAAGAAAAGATGTGTTTTAAATTATCCCTATTCAAGCTCGTCCAAAGTAAGTGAAAACGCAGGTATAAAGTGGCTAATAAAATACTCCACCTCTTCCATCTGCATTTTATTGAGCGCTTGAAGTGTTTGGCTCTCAGCCTTTAGAAAATCACGGTTTCCCGCCTCTCTCTCTTCAATGCATTTTAAATATGCGCTCAGTTTGTCAGCAGCTTTTACTATCCTGAGAACATCCGAGTCTTTCTCATCCAGTGCGTCTGATATGGCGGGTTTTATCTGCTCCGGCAAATCGCTCATCAGCTTCTTTGCCGCAGACTCCTCTATTTTTTTATACACATCGCGGATTTCCGGATTTAAATATTTTATAGGAGTAGGCATATCACCTGTAAGGATTTCACCGGTATCGTGGTAGAGCGCGCACACCGCCGCTCGCGCAGGGTCTATATCTTTATTGAAAACGTCACGCCCTATTACCGCAAGCATGTGCGCAATGGTTGCAGTGTAATACGAATGCTCTGCAATGTTCTCGGAATTCGTATTTCTCATAAGTGACCAACGCAATATATATTTCATTCTATACAAAAGTGCAACAAATTTGCTCATCATTTCCCCTCCGGATTTTATTTGTATATTGATTTTACCTCATGTATCCCTCCCTCGTCAATATGCTGACATTGAAACTTTCGTACTATCCGCCTTGTTTTGAGTTGTTCAATACGTTATACTAAAATATAAACATATACAAAAAGGAGCAACTGAAATGAAAATTGCGATTATCGGCGGTGGGGGTAAAATTTCCAGCGCGGTTATTTTCAAACTTCTTTCTGACGTAGGTGACATTTCTCTTACCTTCGCACTCTTTGGCAGAAACAAAGAAAAAATTGCGGACACTGTCACTCTGTCCGAGCGCTTTAATTCAGGAAACGGAGAGCTTATCTGTTGCGAGACTTTAGACGATGCTTTGGAGGGTGCGGAAATTGTTTTCTACTGCGCAACCTACGGAACCGGGGACTTTGCAGAACTCCGTTCAATGGGAATAACAAACGGAGCTCATATATTGAATATCGGCGAAAAAGTTTCCGAAATTTGCCCGAATGCATGGTTTCTTGTCGCCACCAACCCGCCATGCGTTCCCCTCATGGCGCTTAGAATGCGCTGTGGCTTTAAGAAATCTATCGCTCTTTGCAACGCAGGCATGTTCGTTAGGAAAATGATTTCCTCGTTCCTCGGTTGCGACGAGAGCCGCCTTACAATGCACGAATTCGGAGTAAACCACGAATTTTGGTATTATGATATTTTGCTCGACGGTAAGGATGTTTACGACGACCTGCGCAACCGTCTGCCCGAGGAATACGACCGCGCTAATATGAAAGGTGAATTTCACGAAGAATTCCCCGAATGGAGCTACGGATTTAAGAACACGGTTGAAATTTTGCGTCTGACCGGATTTCTGTCTGCCCCGGTCGGTGGCTCCAAGCGTTATGCAAATCTCCCGGTAACTGATATGTGGTCGCTTGCATCGCGCCCGACCGCAGATGATTTTAAAAATATGCTTGACGGAAATAAAACCAATGCGCAAATTTTAAAAACCGCTATGCGTTGCGGTGGCGGAATTCCGCTCTATTCTGCCGACCTTTTAAAATCACTGATTTATTCAGACGGACGCGAGCACTCAGTAATCGCATTCAACGACAGTGCGGCACCCATGTACCCCAAGGACTCAATGTTTCAGATGTCCTGCCGTGTTGAAAGTGACGGTCTGACTCAACCTGACCTTTCCAACGTAGACGGTTACATTCACGCGGTTTTGGCATCACGCATACACCAAAATCACTTGATTGCAGAGGCTCTTGCGTATCAGGACGACTTGAAACTGCGTCAGGCACTATCCGTATATCCCGAGCGCATTGATATTTGCAAGACAGATAATTTTCTTCAAAATTACAGTTCCGTAGAACCGTTTATTCAACTAAACTGATATTAAGCCTGCCTAAACGGCAGGCTTTTTTTATATAAGTGAAAATATTCCGGCAACACTCGCCACAATGAAGCATATTATAACTCCGCATGCGGTAGGGATAAGAAACGATGCGGCGGTCCACTTTAAGCTTTTCGTTTCCTTTGCAACCGTCCACAACGCGGTAGCGCATGGGAAATGGCAGAGCGAAAAAAGCATCGTGCATGCGCCTGTTACCCATGTCCATCCGTTTTCGACGAGCAGGTTCCGAAGCAGTGTAAGATTTGTTATTTCGGTAAGGCTCCCCATGGATAAGTAGCTCATTATAATTATTGGAAATACAATCTCGTTTGCAGGCAACGCGAGTATAAACGCCATCAAAATTACGCCGTCAAGCCCTATGAGGCGCGCAAAGGGGTCAATCGCTCCCGCCACATAGCTCATAAGACTTGCTCCCGAAATCGATATGTTTGCAAGCAGCCATATCACAAGCCCGGCAGGTGCGGCTACTGCTACCGCACGTCCGAGGACAAAGAGTGTTCTGTCAAAAACCGAGCGGATTATGACTTTACCTATCTGCGGTCTGCGATACGGTGGAAGTTCTAATGCGAAAGTCGATGGAACTCCTTTGAGAACCGTGCGCGAAAGCGTTCGCGATATAAGAAGCGTCATGCAAATTCCGAAAATTATTATACCCATCAGCAAAAGTACTGCGAATGCGGTTTTTAAAGGCTCTTTCATATTGACGGTGAAAAACATTGTAATTATCGCAATAAGTATCGGAAATCTTCCGTTGCACGGCACAAAATTGTTTGTCAGTATTCCTATAAGGCGCTCTCTCGGCGAATCTATTATCCTGCAACCGGATATCCCACATGCGTTGCACCCAAAACCCATACACATGGTCAGCGCTTGTTTTCCGTGCGCACCGGCGCGCTTAAAAAAGCTATCGAGATTAAAGGCTATGCGCGGAAGATACCCCAAATCCTCAAGGAGCGTAAACATCGGAAAGAAAATCGCCATGGGTGGAAGCATTACGGAAACCACCCATGAAAGCGTTTTGTATACGCCGTCAATCAGCGGAGCTCTAATAATTTCAGGAGTGTTTATTCGGACGAGAAGGTTGTTTAATCCCTCTCCCAAAGCAGAAAAGCCTCTGTTTAGAAGCTCGGACGGATAATTTGCGCCAAATATGGTTATCCAAAAAATCACACCCAATCCCAGCAGCATTATAGGTATTCCGGTAGCTTTCGATGTTAAAATTTTATCCATTCTGCGGTCTTTTTTTGTATATTCCTCTTTTTCAAGCGTTACGCACTTTTTAAATATTTCCGCGCACCGCGACATAATCGCACCAACTATTCTGTCTTTAAACTTATCCGCATTTTCCGCTTGTGCGATGTTTTTTGCTATGTTGAGTGCCGCAGAAACCTCTTCATCCTCAAAAAGGTCACAGCCTAAATGCTCTCCAAGAGATTTTTTAAAGCTTTCCTCGCCCTCCAAAAGCTTTAAGCATATCCAGCGCACATTGATTTTTGCATCAACTTTTTTCTCCACTGCCTCGTTCAAAACTTCGATCGCCTTTTCGGTTTGCTCATCATATTTTACACCCGCAAAAAACAACTTTTTCTTTCCGGACGCTACGTTGCTTACCTGATTTATAAGGTCATCCAACCCATGTCCGGCGCGCGCAGCGGTCGCTACCACGGGTATACCCAGTTGAAGCGAAAGTTCTTCCAAATCAACTCTTATCCCCTTTTTTTGCGCCTCATCTATAAGGTTTACACATAAAACCGCTCGTGCACCGCACTCTAAAACCTGCAGTACCAGATTCAAATTTCGCTCAAGGCACGTGGCATCCGCGACTATTATTACGGCATCCGGATTGGTAAAGCAAATACAATCTCTTGCCACGGCCTCCTCCGCAGAATTAGGTGCAAGAGAATATGTACCCGGTATATCCGCCAAAACAAATTCCTCGCCATTGCAAAAGAAACTTCCCATCGCGCTCTCCACGGTTTTGCCAGGCCAATTGCCGGTATGCTGTTTCATTCCGGTCAGTGCATTAAATACCGTGCTTTTTCCCACATTGGGATTACCAGCAAGCATTATAATGCGTTTTTCTTTTTCTTTAAGTTTTTTCCTCAATCGCATATATAACCACCCCTGTTTCAAAGGACTTTGGCAAACCAAAGCCCTCTGAAAAATATAATTACACACATTCTGAAACGGTTATCTTTTGTGCATCCTCAGAGCGCAGTGCGATTACGGTCCCGCGCACAAAATATGCCACCGGGTCTCCCGACGGACTTCTGGCAAGCGCCTCTACCGTCGCACCTTGCAACAGTCCCAAATCCAACATCCGTCGTCTGTCAACGCCGGATACATTGAGTTCTGTTACATGCGCCTTCTCCCCTAACGGAAGGCAATCAAGAGTAAGTCTCTTCGGTTTCATTTTTAAGTAAAACTCCATTTGCAAAAATCTCTTAAGGACAGTTCATCCGCCCTATACCACTATATGCCTTGCAGTTGACGCGGGTTACTTTTTAAGAATTGTCCGAAATGTTGCAAAATTATTGTACTATTGGAAGATATGTCATTGAATTTTTAATTTGGCATGATATAATAACCTCAAAGAAAAGAGCTTTGCTCTTTTCTTTGCGTCAACGACGCGTTTGGAATTGCTGCATAATTTTAACTTGGCAAACCGCCCAAATGCATTTTCCGCATACTACTATAATATAAAAGGAGTGTATTGAAATGGAGAAACTGGCTATTTTCGGTGGCGAGAAGACTAAAACCACACCTTTCGGAACCGGCAAACGCTTTGGAGACGAAGAGCTTGCGCATCTGAAAGAGGCTCTTGAGCAGAATACGTTATTTTATATGTACGGCAACAAGGTTAAACAGCTGTGCGAAAAATTCAAAAACCGTTACGGCGCAAAGTACTGCGTTGCAACATCGTCAGGCACCGCATCCCTTCATGTTGCGCTCGGCGCAGCAGGTGTAGTCCCCGGCGATGAGGTCATAACCTCACCTATAACCGACATGGGCACTTTAATAGGAATCGTTTTCCAGGGCGCGGTTCCGGTATTTGCAGATTTGGACGGTTATACATACAACATGACCGCAGAGACTATTGCTGCGCGCATCACTCCGAAGACCAAAGCTGTCGTGGTCGTTCATCTGGCAGGTAACGCTGCTGACATGGACCCCATCATGGAGCTTTGCCGCTCCAAGGGCATAAAGGTTATCGAGGACTGTGCTCAGAGCTATGACTGTTATTACAAGGGCCGCGCAGTAGGTACAATCGGCGACTTTGGTTGCTTCAGTCTCAATGATTTCAAACACATTTCCGCAGGTGACGGCGGCATGGTTCTGACAAACGATGAGGATAGCTACTACACCGCATTCCGTTTTGCAGACAAAAACTATGACCGTTTTACAAAAGATCCGAACGCAGGCAGAAAGATCCCGTTTATCGCACCCAACTACCGTATGAACGAGCTGACCGGTGCGGTAGGCCTTGCTCAGATTGACCGTCTTGACTACATTTGCGGCACTCGTAACAAGTGGGGCGAAAAGCTTTCCGAAGCAATTAAGGACATCCCGGGCATCTACATCCCGAAGGTTTATGACGGATGCAAATCCTCATATTGGTTCTATATGTTCCGCATAAACGAAGAGGAACTCGGCGCAACCCGCCAGGAGTTCTGCGATGCACTCAACGCAGAGGGCATTCCGACTGGAATCGGCTATCTTCCGGCTCCTGTATACGAATATGAGATGTTCCAGAACAAAACCGGTTTTATGAACTCGCACTATCCGTTCGAAGGAAGCGATGTTGAGTATTACAAGGGTCTTTGCCCGGTTGCCGAGGAAATCCTGGACACTGCGCTACGCTTCTATATAAAGGAATTCCACACCGAGCAGGATATTGACGATATTATCACAGCCGTCCGTAAAGTAGCTGCATACTACGCAAGCAAGAAGTAAGGAGTTTGATTAAAATGATTATTGATGATCACAACCATCCGGATTGGTGCGGGCATGACCTTGACAAATACCTCGCCAATATGGACGAAAACAATATAGATGTCACATGGCTTCTCTCTTGGGAAGCACCCACCAGCGAATATGATCCGAGCTACGACAGTCGCACCCCGATTCACTACAGCCCATGGGGGCCGATTCCGTTTGAGCGCTGCTTAAATTATAAGGAGCGTGCACCTGAGCGCTTTGTGCTCGGCTATGCTCCTGACCCGCGCCGACCGGACGCAATTGACCGCTTAAACTCGGCGATTGATATGTATGACGTAAAAATTTACGGCGAGCTTAAAATCCGCATGATGCTCGATGACTGGGACGCAATTCGTATGTACCGCTTCTGCGGTGAAAAGGGTCTGCCGGTTCTTGTGCATATAGACTATGAGTTTGACCGTGGCACTCCCTATCCTCGCCCGAACTACTGGTACGGCGGCGGTATAGATGCATTTGAACGCGCTATCGCCAAATGCCCGGAGACAAACTTCTTAGGCCATGCACCGGGTTTCTGGTCGCATATTTCAGGTGATGATTTGTACGACAAGTCTCCGTATCCGAAGGAAAAGGTTCAGCCGGGCGGAAAGCTCATTGAGATGCTCCGCAAGTATCCGAATTTGTACTGCGACATTTCTGCAGGAAGCGGCTGCAACGCACTCTCACGTGACCCGGAATTCGCAGTTGAGTTCTTAACCGAGTTCCAGGATCGAGTCCTTTACGGTCGCGATTATTTTGATAATATCCATCAGGATTTCTTAAATTCTATAGCTGACAAGCTACCGGCGGGTGTTCTGGATAAAATTTATTCAGGTAACGCACTCAAGCTGGTACCGCTTAAGTAAACACTCCTTGAAAAACGCCCGAATTTTATTTCGGGCGTTTTTTCATCCCCCATGGGGGCTTGTTTTTATTCTCTTTAGCAAGTACAATATACGTATACCATTTTTAAAGGAGCGTCTTTTTATGAAATCCATGTCATTGAGCAAGAAAATTTGTACCGCAGGGATATGCGTTGCATTATGTTATGTTCTCCCCCTAATACTGCATTCGGTTGGAGCAGGTCAGGCATTTTCCCCGATGCATTTCCCGGTGCTTTTATGCGGACTCTTATGCGGTCCCCTCTACGGAGCTCTTTGCGGGATTATAGGACCGGTGCTTTCAAGCGTTTTATCTGGCATGCCTCAGGCACCTCAGCTCATTTCAATGATACCCGAGCTTGTTGTTTACGGCATCGTATCAGGCATTCTTTTTAAGCTTATATGCACTAAAAGCACATACGCAAACCTGTACATATCCCTCATCCCTGCTATGATTGCGGGCAGGATTGTCGGCGGAATAGCTAAAATCTTTGTATATTTATCAAACGCCGAGGCATATTCGGTTTCTCTTTGGGTGGGTTCGTATATCATAAAAACCTTTCCGGGTATTATTGCACAGCTTATAATCATCCCGATACTTGTATTCGCGCTTATAAAATCCCATGTTATCACATCCACCGAGGCATTGAAAACACATGAATAAAGAAGGTATTATACGTTTTTTTGACTCTTGCGCACCCTCATGGGATGCCGAAATGATAAAGGATGACCGAATAATAAATACAATTCTTGACATCGGCGGTGTAACCGACGGCAAACACGTATTGGATGTCGCTTGCGGCACCGGTGTTCTTTTTGATTATTACCTCTCACGTAATGCATGCGTTACCGGCATTGACATTTCTCCCCAAATGGTTAACTACGCACGCTTAAAATTCCCGGACATCCCTGTTATATGCGCCGATGTTGAGGACTTTTCGTTTAAATCTAAATTTGACTGCATAGTTTTGTACAATGCTTTTCCGCATTTTACCGCCCCTGAGCGTCTAATTCGTATTTTAGCGTCGCTTTTAAACCCGCATGGCAGATTAACAGTCGCCCACGGAATGAGCCGTGAGAAGATAAACGCACATCACAGCGGTTCGGCATCCGCGGTTTCATTAGGACTCATGAGTGCAGATGAACTTTTTGATATTTTCTCAAAGCACCTGCAGGCAGATGTTAAAATATCCGATGCGGAAAAATATATAGTATCCGGATTTATGATTGATTAAATCCAAAAAAAAGTTTATAATATACTAAATAACAGCAAGTGAGGTTTAACTCTATGCCGCATTCTACGCATCATCACCATCATCATTCTCCTGACGAAAAAAAACGCCAGCTAAACCGTCTCTCGCGTGCCATAGGTCATCTGCAGCACGTAAAGAAGATGATAGAGAGCGATGAGGACTGCTCTGATGTTCTAATTCAGCTATCCGCGGTTCGCTCGGCAATAGGCGGGCTTGGCAAGGAAATAATCAACGAGCATATCACCCACTGTATCACCCACGCAATAGAGGATGGAGACATGGGTGCGGTTGACGAGTTTAAACAGGCGATAGATAAGTTTTTTAAGGACTGATAATCATGCAAATTACAAAAAAACAGCTTGCATCTAAAATCGACCATACAATCCTCAAGCCGCAGGCAACGCATGAGGACATTAAAAAGCTCTGCGAAGAGGCTGTGCAATACGGTTTTGCATCCGTATGCATCAATTCCTGCTACGTTCATTACGCCAAAACTCTGCTCGATGGGACAAGCGTAAAAATCTGCACGGTGGTAGGCTTCCCGCTCGGTTCATGCATGGCGGATATTAAATCCCTTGAAGCCAAATATGCGGCAGATGCAGGCGCCGAAGAGATTGACATGGTGATAAACGTCGGAATGTTAAAAGCCGGAAACTATGAGCATGTATTAAATGACATTGCTCAGGTTGTCTCCTCAGTTGCAGGAAAGGCTATAGTCAAGGTAATTATCGAAGCCTGCCTGCTGACAGATGCTGAGAAAAGCATAGCCTGCCGTCTGGCGGCGGATGCGGGTGCGCATTATGTTAAAACTTCTACAGGTTTTTCAACCGGCGGTGCAACTGTATCGGATGTAATGCTTATGAAAGCCGCGTCAAACGGTCTTAAAGTAAAGGCCGCCGGCGGAATACGATGCCATGATGACGCAATCGCCATGATAAACGCGGGCGCTGACCGTATAGGCGCATCCGCCTCGATTGAAATTATTAACGGCTGTGAAGAATAGTTAAACGCCCGAAGTGGTTATTTCGGGCGTTTTATCTGTTTTCGTTGCGTTTTTGGTATATATATGCTAAAATACATTTATTCACGCATTTTTATGCAAAGGCAGGAGATACATATTGTTAAAAGGTCATAAAGTTAAACGAATTGTAGTTAAAGTTGGTACTTCTACTCTGACGCACGGAACCGGTATGCTCAACTTGCGCAGAATAGAAACGCTGGCAAAGATTTTATCGGATATAAAAAACTCAGGAGTTGACGTGGTTCTGGTAACCTCGGGCGCCATCGGTGTCGGCATGAGCAAGTTAGGTATGACCGTGCGCCCCAAGGACGTCAGGTATAAGCAGGCTGCCGCCGCAGTAGGTCAGTGCGAGCTTATGCATATATACGATAAGTTTTTCCTGGATTACGGTAAAACTATCGCTCAGATGCTCATAACCCGTGATGACGTTGACCAGCCAACCCGCCGTCAGAAAGTTATCGATACTCTCGAAACCCTGCTTGAAACCGGCGCTATTCCGATTATAAACGAGAATGATACAACCGGAATCGACGAAATTCTGTTTGGAGATAATGACTCACTTTCTGCAGAGGTTGCGATTTTATGCAACGCTGACCTGTTGGTTCTTTTCTCGGATATTGACGGTCTGTATGACGCGGACCCGCACAAAAACCAAAACGCACGCATTATCCCGATAGTACATGAAATAACCCCTGAGCTGCGCGCATGCGCAGGTGGCGCGGGAACAAACCTGGGCACCGGCGGAATGTCCACAAAGCTTATGGCAGCTGAACGTGCACTCAGCCACAAAATCCCGATGGTAATCGCAAACGGCGAGCACGTCGAAGAGCTATATAACATGATTTGCGGGCACATAAACGGTACGCTGTTTATTGAATAACTCACATAAAAACACCGAAAGCAAGTATAGCTTTCGGTGTTTTTTATTTTATAAGGCTTA
>JAZTXE010000039.1:0-38247 GCA_045636205.1 Eubacteriales bacterium | reverse complement strand
CCCACTTTTTCCCTTTCAAAACCCGCCATTGCAAGCCACCTTCATTTTATGATACTCTATCCCCTCGACAAAACTTATAAAGGGGGGTATAATGAAAGTAACTCACTACGTAAAAACAAAAACATTTTTTCAAACGATATCCTTGCAAAATCTGCACTCGATTACCTTTATTCCAAAAATAATCGTGACAAAGCAAAGAACTTTCTTGCAAACAACGGATTTCCATCCTTTGAAGACCGTGAGTATAATAAGAAGTATTACGGTGCGCAGGAAGAAAGCAAGCGGATTCTTGATTTATTCAATGAAAAGACAAACGGAATATTAAATTCCACGCTTCCCCACGACACTGACCGCGCTTTTTTATCCGGACTGCTGGGCAAAGAAGAGGAAGAGAATAATTATAGGAAAAAGCTGTCCAACTCAACTCGTGCATTGAGTGAATTGCAAGACGCTTTCCGCGGCTCGCAATTCGAGGGTGTATTAAAGCCGACGGCGCAAAGCCTCAATCCTGCACTTGCAACAACCAATGCCGTCAATCGCAATCCCAATGCTAAAAGAGAAATTCGGCACGCCATTGCAGACCCGAGTAAAACATTAGCTCCTGTGCAGTATGCAAAGAAAGAGACAAATCCTGCATCTCGGAAAAGCCTGAAAGATACAGTGATAGACTTTTTTAACAGCGCAAGCTCCTGGGCTAATGAAAAAGGTTTTCTTGACGAAATCACAAATGCTTTTTTCATAGCATCTGACCTTTCGCAAGATTATCCAAAGAAGCTTCTTCCAACTGGCCTTACACATCAGGTAATTGCTTATAAAAACTACAAAGAAAATCAAAAAATAGATTTGAGCGTGTATGAGGCAGACGGCGGTTATATAAATGACCAAAATGACAGAAGTTCTCAGGCAAGCAAAATACGGTATGGGACCGGCACTTTATATGAAAACGGATGCGAAGTCATCGCGGTCAATAACGCTCTTGTCAGCCTGGGGAACAAGAAAGATGTAAGAAATATCGCAAGATATTTTGAAACAAACGGTCAGTCTCTGTTCAGAGTTTTCGGAACAAGCCCGTTTGCCGTCGACGATTATTTCAAGAAACAGGGATATCAGGTGAAAACTTTTATAGGTGATAAAAAAATCTATAACCTTGATATTCCGGATGCAGATACCTACATCGTCAGTTTCTGGAATTCAGATAAGGTTACTGATATGATTCATACCGTATCAGTCGACAAACTTCCAAACGGCAAATACAAGATATATAATGTAGGTAAGGCTGGCACGAGGGAGGTAGATTCTCTGAATGCATATTTTCTTGAAAGAAACCGTGTTCCGCTTGTTTTGCATTGCATAAAGAAAGGGAAATAGAAAATGAAAAAGAAGCTTCTCATTTTAACCGTAATATGCGTTTTATTCTCACTTGTTTGTGGATGCGCCCATGAAATCCCCGAGTATCTTCCGGGAGAGAATGAAGGAGATTCTCATTTTGTTTGGCTTTGCCAAGAACCTTTCGGGTTTTTCTCTACAGCGTACGATACCACGAGATGTCATAACGGATTATTGAAAGGGTACATAGAGAAGGAAGGCGAGTTCGTTTGTTTCTATTCTGAATTTGACAGGATTGATGGAAGAACATATTTTCAGGAAGAAAAAAACTGGGGCGATCCTTCGAAGAATGATAGCTTTGATAGTCATGCGGACTATTACGAAAACTATTTTGAGTTGGAGATATATTGTGACTACGTGAACTTCTTCGGTGGCGAGCTCCCGACTCTGCGGTTTGACAAAATGACAAAACAAGACTTCATTGAGCAACACGGAGATATTGAGAATGTTTCAGAGCTTTTACAAGTAGAAACAACCGATATTGACGAGGTCAGTTGAATTGCCGACCAATCAACTAATTTCTCTCCGCTTCACCTGGGCTAAAACATTGTGCATATTTCCGGCACAGGAACAAATACCGATAATTTTACACATCTAAACTAACCTACACTCGTTTGCTTTGCCGTACCCCTGCGAAAAATCGCAGGGGTAGTTTATTTATCCGCAAAATAGAAGTGAACCTTGACTGCTTTACTTTCACGCAATCAAGGGTCACTTCTGGTGCTCCTTAATATCTAACATCATTTTTGGCTATCCTCTCTTTCTTAGTCTACCTTTTACACACATATCCGCAACACCCGAACACTCCTAAGCTTTATAATTTTTTCTCTTGTGCGAGAACCTGCCTGATGTTTTTGTTGCATTCATTTCTGTAAAAGGTGAGTGGTCTTTGACTTTGCCTGAAAAGAACTTTTCTTTTTGTGGTTTAAACTTTCTCCCCGGCAGCTTTTCTTCTCTCTGCCTTACTTCCAAAATTTATTCTTTACTCCTTCCGTTTAAACCGCCTTATTCTCTTCCTTCTTTTTTCTTTTCGGCAAAATCAGAGGCTACGTGTTCATTGGACTGTACCTTCCTTTCTTGTCTTTTTCTGATTATAGTGTAGCATATATTTTTTCGCATTTCTATTGACAAACCATAAAAAATTTAAACCCTTTTTTTATTGAAATAGCAGAACTTTCCGCGGTTTTGAAGATTTGTCTTTACATCCGCAATTTACCCGTGATATAATGAATTTATGGTCGTGCTTTGGCGCGACCTTTTTTGTCGAAAATCAAAAAAATAACCGTGGCGGCATTTAAAATGCCTCCACGGTCTTTTATTACACAAACTGCGAATTGTAAAGCGTGCTGTAGAATCCGCCCCTTTTCATAAGTTCATCATGATTTCCGACCTCTGTTATCTTTCCGTCCTGCAAAACCAGTATGCAATCCGCATTCTGAATGGTGGACAGACGATGCGCTATTACAAAAGACGTGCGTCCTTTCATAAGCTCTGCCATGGCTTCCTGAATTTTTATCTCGGTGCGCGAGTCTACATTTGATGTTGCCTCGTCCAAAATAAGCATTTCCGAATCCGAGAGCATAGCACGCGCAATGGTTATAAGCTGGCGCTGTCCCTTTGATATATTTATGCCGTCGTCGGTTATGAGCGTGTCATACCCGTCGGGCAGGCTTTCGATGTATCCGTCTATCCTCGCAGCGCGCGCAGCAGCCTTTACCTCATCAAGTGTTGAGTTTTCTCTGCCGTAGGCTATATTTTCAAATATAGTGCCGTGGAACAGCCATGTATCCTGAAGAACCATTGTGTACGCCTTTCGCAGTGAGTTTCGCTTGATAGCTCGCACGTCCTCGCCGTCAAGGGTGATTTTACCGTCCGTCACATCGTAAAACCGCATGAGCAGGCTTATAATCGTGGTCTTACCCGCGCCTGTCGGACCGACAATTGCAATGGTTTTGCCGGGCTTTGCCTCAAGTGATATTCCGTGAAGGATTTCCTTATCCTCGGTATATCCAAACACGACATCCTCAAACTCGACTTTTCCCTCTACATCGTTAAGCTCAACTGCATCCGCTGCATCCGCAGGCTCAGGCTCTTCATCTATTATACGGAACACGCGCTCCGCCGCGGAAAATGCGGATTGAAATTCGTTTAGAATATTTGCAAACTCATTTATCGGGCCTGCGAACTTGCGCGAGTACTGCACGAACTGCGCAACCCCGCCGAGCGTTATATAAAACAGTGTGCCCGTCTCGACAATTCCGTTCTGGGAATACATATATAATATTCCGCCGAGTATCATTATAAGGGAAATTGACAAATTGTTTATAAATCCGACGGAAGGACCAAGTGTTGCGCCGTAATAATCCGCATCGTAATACGCGTCCATCGCGTCTGTATTCCTGCGGTTAAAGCGGTCACCGATTTCCTCTTCACGAGCATATGCCTGAATAGTGCGGCAGCCGGAGAGCATCTCCTCTGCATAGCCGTTGAGCTCCCCCAATTTGCGTGAACGCTTGTGGAAAAGCGGGCGCACACGCTTTGAGCGGTAGCGCGTAAATATCATAGCGGTGGGTACGGTTATGGCAAATACCGCGATAAGCGGCTTTGAGATATTCCACATGAAGATAAGCGAACCTACCACAGTGTACACGCTCGTCATTATCTGAACCAGGTCGTGGGAAAGCGAGCTGTTTATCGTATCAATATCATATGAAATGCGGCTTATTATATCGCCGGTCGCGTGTGTGTCAAAATAGCCGACGGGCAGGGAAGTCAGCTTTTCGAAAACCTGCTTTCGCATGGTGTAAACTATTTTCTGGCTGATTTTGAGCATCATCACAGCGAGGACATATGACATCACGGCACTCAAAGCATAGCACACAAGCATGCGCATTACGTTATAGCTTACCGTGTCAAAATCCACGCCGCCCGCCGCGGCGAGTGCGTCTATCGCGTACCCGGAATACTGCGGTCCGAGCAGTGAAAGCTGATTTGAAAACAGAGTCATAACTATTGCAGGGATAAATAAATACCAATACTTGAGCACATATCCACAAAGACGCCTGAGCACCTTTTTTGCGGTCTTTTTATCTAATTTTTTCTCTTCGGGACGTCTTCCCATTCCCGGTGGTCCTCCCGGACCTCCGGGACCGTGACCTCCCGGTCCACCCGGTCTATTCAACGAAGGCACCTCCCATCTGGGACTCGCTTATCTCGCGGTACTCACAGCATTTATCCAAAAGCTCGTCATGGCACCCGAGTCCGATTACTTTTCCGTCATCAAGTACAATTATGAGGTCGCAGTTCTTAACCGAGCTTACACGCTGAGCAACCGTTATAACCGTGGTATCCTGCATCTTTTCCGCAAGAGCGCGGCGCAGCGCCGCATCGGTTTTATAATCAAGTGCGGAGGAGCTGTCATCCAAAATAAGTATATCAGGCTTTTCGGCTATAGCGCGCGAAATAAGCACGCGCTGCTTCTGACCGCCGGAAATATTTGTACCGTGCGGTGCAAGCTTGTGCTCATATCCGTCTGCAAAGTTTGTGATAAACTCATCCGCCTGCGCAATTTGCGCGGCACTCTTTACATCATCATCTGAAATGTCTCTTCCGAATTTTATGTTCTCGGCAATCGTGTCCGCGTATAAAAAGTCATATTGCAAAGCCGAGCCAAACATTTTATAGAGGCGGTCTTTTCCAATCGTGCGGATATCCTCACCGTTTATATGGATAGCGCCGGATGTCGCATCATAAAACCGAAGGAGTAGCTTTACAAGGGTTGACTTTCCCGCACCGGTTGCACCTATTATTCCGAGTGATGCGCCACGCGCAAGCTCAAAGCTTATATTCTCAAGGTTGTTGCGCCTTCCGTTATACGAAAATGTTACGTTATCAAATACAATATGCGCATCGGTTTTCTTATCCGGAAACTCCTCTTTGCTCTGTACGATGATTTCGTCTTCTGCATCAAGCACCTCGGCTATTCTTCGTGCGGATGCGGCGCACTTGGTATACATCACAAACATACGCGTTACCGTCATCATAGCCATGGAAATAAGCGTAAAATACTGCATAAACGCGATAACGGTTTCCGGATTTGACAGTCCGTTTGATATTCTCGCGGCGCTCAGCGCGATAACCGCAACACTTCCCGCGTTCATAAGCATGGTCATAATCGGGTGTACGCTTCCCATTACAACTCCCGCATGCATTTCCTCTTTTATGAGCTTGTTGTTTACTTTATCGTAGCGTCTGTGCTCATAGTCGGTTTTGGAGAGCGCTTTTATGACGCGGATGCCCTGCACATCCTCACGCACGACGCGCACCATTCCGTCAACGGATTTCTGAACCCGCTCAAAGAGCGGCACGCCTTTTTTTGAAATAAAAAATACGGTGGCAAATATAAACGGTAATATCGCTATCATGACAAGCGATAAATATGCGTCCATAAAAAGTGTTATGGCAATTCCGCCGACAAGCATTATCGGCGCACGTACCCCCATGCGCTGGAGCATGTTTACAAAGTTATGAACGTGATACGTATCCGTGGTAATGCGCGACTCAAGTGACGGAATAGTAAACTTATCTGTCTGCGCCGCTGATAAATGAAGCGTCTTTTTAAACAGGTCTCTACGCAAATCCTCTGCAAAAGCGCGCGACACATGCGCCGCCATTCGGTTTGCAACTACGTTTAACGTACATGCAACCGCAGAAAAAGCCATCATGAGTCCGCCCCAATATAGTATTTCGTTTACGCTCCCACCTATAACGTTCTGTAATATATGGCTCAAAATATACGGAAGCATGAGTTCCGCAAGCGTTCCCACGGTCTTAATAACAAACCCCAGGCTCATGCGTGCAAAAAACCGTTTTAAATATCCTACTACAGTTTTCATTTATACTATCTCCCGACAATAATTTCCTTAATAATAATTTTATTATGCGCGGTATTTTCTGTCAATAATTTTTACATTTGTATAAACTTGTGCTATACTATATAAATATATCATAAATAGTAGAAACGGAGTGTTAAAAAAATGAAAATTTTCAGGAAACTCTTGGCTGTAACCGCGCTGGCTCTGTGCATGGCGGCACCCGCGCTCGCCGCAAGCGGAGTTACAACCTCGACGGCAAATATCGGCGGCGCAACCGCGCAGGTCGCGTATGTGACCATGGGCGGCAGCCGTGCAATCGTGCCTGCAATTTCAAGCAACAGTATCCACACCGACTCGCAAGCATCCTCGGTAATATCAACCGTAAAGAGCGGCAGTGTGGTAGCGGCGATAAACGGTGGCTTTTTTAATTCATATTATAACGGCTCTGCGGCTCTCTCGGTTGCAACCGGAAATTATCCGCGCGTGTACAGCACCATTGTCAAGGAAGGTCAGGTAATCTGCGCAGGTGGTGACATTGCGGCAATCGGCATGGACTACAGTGGCAAGGTGTACATAGACAAGGTAAAGCTTTCTCCGATAGTTACACTTCGCGGAACAACAAACATAACCGCATGGGGCGCAAATATAGTCTATAACGACCCATCCGCGATTTATGTGCTGACGGATATAATGGACTATCCGATAAACATCCCGGCAACCTCTAAAGTAGTCACTATCCAATCAAACAAAGTAACGAGCGTTGCAAACGGAACAAGCAACTTCGTAGTGCCGCATAACACGGTGGTTATGGTATACGGTCAGACCGCATACGCAAATGCTCTCAAGTGGGAATCAAACCCCAAGGTAGGCGATGCCGCGGTATACCGCTTCACCGCAACCCCCTCCAACACGGCAAACCAAAGCGCGTGGAATGATATGCGCACGGTAATCGCAGGCGGCGGAATGTTGGTAAAGAACGGTCAGAACGTGGTGGATTCCAACACATCTGTCACCGCAGCCGACCAAAAGCCGGACGTAGTCGCCCAACGTAGCTTCGTCGCGCAGCTTTCTGACGGCCGCCTCATGATGGGAACCGTCGTAAGCTCTTTCCGCAAGATTGCAAATTCCCTTATTTCAATGGGCGTAAAGGACGCTATATTTATGGATGGTGGCGCTTCCTCAATGCTCTATGCAAACGGCTCTTATCTGACCCACGCGGGTCGCCGTCTTGCAACGGTTATGGCGATAGTTGATGAAACCGTCAAGCCGACCCGCCCGGATACTACAATCGTTCCGCCTCCCGCACCTGTCCCCGAGGTGGATGAACCTTCCTCATGGGCGCAAGGCTCTATCTCCGTAGCACGCGGGCTTAACATGCTGCCCGAGCATCTGGATAAAAAGTATAAGCACAATATAACCCGCAAGGAGTTCTGCGATTTAATAGCCGCATTTATCCGTGCCAAAACCGGATACTCCATAGAATACTTCTGCACTTTAGAAGAAGTTTCCGTCAACAAATCGCAATTTTCCGATTCTAAGGATTACTATGTCCCATACGTCGCGGCGCTCGGCATTGTCGGCGGTTATCCGGACGGAACATTCCGCCCGAAGGATGCAATCATGCGTCAGGACGCGGCGATTATGCTCCAGCGTCTGGCAATGCGCTTGGGTATAAATACCGCGCTCGGCGCTCCACGCATATTCCAAGACAATGAACAAATAGCAAGCTATGCAAGGTCCGGTATTGCATTTGTAACCTCTATCGGGATAATGAACGGCGGTGCAAACAACACCTTCTCGCCCCGCGCAAACATAACCCGCGAGCAGGCGGTCATAACCATGATAAACGCATATGACAACTTGGATTACACGAAAAAATAAAACCACTCTTGTTTTTTTGCGAGATTTTGATATAATCATATTAAAAAATACATAAAGTGAGGTTGTACAAATGAAGAAATTCCTTAAAGAATTCAAAGAATTTGCAATGCGCGGCAACGTCATGGACCTGGCTGTCGGCGTAATTATAGGCGCAGCCTTCCAGGCAATCATTAAATCGTTAACCGGCGATGTTATTTCGCCCCTTATCGGAACCTTTGCAAAAACCGATTTTTCCAATTTGATTTTGATAATTAACGGCTCTGAAATCAAATACGGCGCATTTGTCACCGCTGTAATTAACTTTGTAATTACCGCGTTTGTCATCTTCCTTCTCATCAAAGCAATCAATAAGCTCCAGAATCTTAGAAAGCCGAAGGAAGAGGAAGTTGCTCCCGAGCCCACCACCAAAGCTTGCCCGTTCTGCTGCAGTGAGATTGACATAAAGGCAACTCGCTGCCCGCACTGTACCTCAGAGCTTGGTGAATAATACAGCAAGCTGTGCTGATTTGTCCCGTCGTCTGTGCGACGGAAAGTGAGGAATTTGATATGGGAAACAATACAGTGGCTTTTATCTGCAAAATCTTTTCAGCCATTTTGCTCGCACTCGCATTCATTGCATCCTTCTCAGAAGGCTTTTGGCTTTTCCTTTCCGCTATTCCGGTGTGTCTGCTCTTCTTTGCAATAGGCGAGATTATAGAGCATGTGCATTCAATAAGCGCAAACACATATGCCATTTATCAGCAGATTTCAAAACACAATGATGAGCTTAGCATATGGTATTGCCCAAAATGCGGAATAGGTAATGACGGCGACAGCCTTGAATGCAAAAACTGCGGAAACATAAAAAAGTAACATTAGGTTATAACGAGGTTGTTATTCTTACAACCTCGTTTTTTACATTTCCCCGCAGAAATATGTTGTTTTTTGTAGATTTTTAATCTTTTTTGTGTTATACTGTTTATATGTTCACATTTTATTAAAAATTCAGGAATGGAGAAACTGCATGAGACGAGACGGATACAAGCTCAAAGGCACAGACCCCATGTACACTGTTGCCGCGCATATAATGACGCGCCGCAGCGATGCCATGAACATGATAACTATTGACATCCCGATAGCTCCGATGAAGGAGTACCTCAATAAAAAGCGTAAGGAAGGTTATCGCTTAAGCCATTTATCATTAATTTTAGCCGCATACCTGCGAACGGTTGCGGAGTTCCCGGAATTAAACCGCTTTGTTGTAAATAAGAAATTCTATGCGCGCAATGAATTTGCGGTAGGTATGGTGGTTTTAAAAGCAGGGGAGCTCAGCCACGGTACAATGTCAAAGATTTACTTTGACATAAAGGACAATATTTTCGAGGTTAATGACAAGATAAATACATACATAGAAGAAAACCGCAAAGAGGATAACAACAATAAAACGGATAAGATTGTTTCTTCTCTTTTAAGTATTCCCGGTCTTCTTCGCTTCGGTGTTCCGATTCTCATGTGGCTTGATAAGCATGGACTTCTCCCGAAGTCTATAATAGACGCGAGCCCGTTCCACATGAGCCTTGGAATCAGTAACCTCGCAAGCATAAAGACGAATCACATCTTCCACCATTGCTATGACTTTGGAACAACCGGCGTGTTCATCACTATCGGAAACTTCCGTGACATTCCCAAGACGGTTGACGGCGAAATCGTTTTAGAGCGCTGCATGCCTATGGGCGTGGTTATGGATGAGCGCATCTGCTCAGGCGGATATTTTGCTCTGGCTTTCCGCAAATTCAAAAGCTATCTCGAGCACCCCGAAGTGCTCGAGGGCGAACCGGAAAAAGTCCTCTGTGACCCCAATATTTAATATATTGTTAATTTAGTATTTTCGATTGAATATAATTTGTAATTGTAATATAATAGCTTAAAAGAGTTTCTTTTAAGCTATTATTTTTTTACTGGGGATTAAACTGTGAAAATAGGAAATATTGAGTTAAATATACCGCTTGCTCTCGCACCTATGGCAGGCGTTACGGATTTGGCATTCCGAAGAATTTGCCACGACCTGGGTGCTGAGCTTACCTGCACCGAAATGGTAAGCTCCCGAGCGCTCGTGTATCAGGACGGTAAAACCAACCGTCTGCTTGAGATAAATAAGGATGAGCATCCGTCCGCGGTTCAGATTTTCGGAAATGACCCGCAGGTTATGGCACAAGCCGCCGAGCTCGCACTGGAGCGCTCGGGCGCGGATATTGTGGATATAAACATGGGTTGTCCGACACCCAAGATAGTTTCAAACGGTGACGGCTGCGCGCTCATGCGAAATCCTAAGCTGGCATCCGAAATAATAAGCCATGTTGTGCGTGCGGTTTCCGCCCCGGTAACCGTGAAATTCCGCATAGGCTGGGACCGTTCATGCGTAAACGCGGTGGAATTTGCAAAAATGGCAGAAGCCTCGGGTGCCGCGGCAATCTGCGTGCACGGCAGAACCCGCGTGCAATTATATTCCGGTCGTGCGGATTGGGATGTAATCCGTGACGTGGTAAGTTCAACTTCGCTTCCGGTTTTTGCAAACGGTGATATTTTCTGCGCCGAGGATGCACTCAAAGCTCTGCGCTACACGGGTGCCGCAGGCGTTATGATAGGTCGCGCCGCCTTTGGAAACCCATGGATTTTTCAGCAAACGCGTGCCGCGCTAAACGGCGAGGAAATCCCGCCACTTCCGCCACTTCGCGAAAGGCTCGAGGTCGCGCATACACAGTTTAAATATGCCGCCGAGCAAAAAGGTGAGCATATCGCGGCGCTTGAGGCGAGGAAATATTACGCGTGGTATTTAAAAGGCGTCAGAAACGCAAATTATTATAAGGATAAGGTTTCCCATCTCTCAACCGCCGAGGAAATATCACGGCTGACGGTTGAGTTGCAGGATACTTTGAAGTAGTCAAACCCTTTTGAAAGCAGGTGTTAATTATGGTCGAAAGGCAAGTCGAGCTTGAGCTTGTACGCTGCGCCAAAGACGGTGATGCGGCATCTTTTGAAGAGCTTGTAAAATTGCATCAAAAACGCGTATACAACCTGGCTCTGCGTATGTCCGGAAACTCCGAGGACGCTCTTGACCTGTCACAAGAGGTTTTTTTAAGAATATACAAAGCGCTCCCGCTTTTTAAGGAGCAGAGCGCGTTTTCAACCTGGGTATACAGTATTGCGTCAAACGTGTGCATAGATTTTGTTCGCAAGCAGAGTAAATTAAAAACCGTTTCTCTCTACCCGGATGCGGAAACCGATGCAGCCGTATTGGAAATCCCTGATAACCGCTATCAACCCGAGCTTGAATATGAAAAGGCAGAGCTTCGCGAGGCAATTTCCGCGGGGCTTTCCGCGCTGAGTGCTGAGCACCGCGAAATCCTTGTCCTGCGTGAAATATGCGGTCTTTCATATCAGGAGATTTGCGATGCGCTTGACTTGGAGAGCGGCACGGTAAAATCCCGCTTAAGCCGCGCTCGCAACCAACTTTGTGTTTTTTTGCGGAACATGCCGGTCAAAAAATCGTCTAAGAAAGAGAAAGGCAGGTGAGTGGCATGAAACACTGTGATGAATATTCAGAGCTTATCAGCGCATTTATTGACAATGAAATCTCCGACGCAGAGGCAGAGTCCCTCAAAGCGCATCTTGCCACTTGTCATGATTGCCGCGCATATCTTTTATATCTTGAAAAAATCCATACCGAAACCGCAACCCTTGCACAAGATGTTCCAGACGGATTCTCCTCTCGTGTAATGAACTCTATTGTGGCTTCCGAAAAGGCGCAGAAACGCTTTGGCCTTTCACGGTTTAAGTTTACCGCGATTGCCGCGGCGATAATCCTTCTTGTATTCGCTGCCGGACGTTTGGATAGCTTTTTCCCGACCGTTGCGGAAGACTTATCCAATGAAAAGGTTGACGAAGGCTTAACTCAAGGCGCTTTGCCGCAAGAGAAAGACCTTGTCCCGTCAACACTTACACCGCTCTACACTGCAGAAAATTATGCTGCACCCATAACCGATAACGATTCCAATCAAAAGGCGGATACGGCCTCTGATGTAAATAAAAAGCAAATCCCAACCACCGAGCGCACCGAGGTTCCGAAACTTGAAAACACGCCTCCACCCGCTCCACCGGTTGAAAACGCAAGCAATGCTGCAATCGCCGCACCTGAGCAGATGCAAGATACTACGGTTTCTGACAGCTCGGCAGATGAAGACGCATTGCCACCTGCTCAAAATATTGAGTACGACGAAAACACCGCAGCTCCTTCAGAAGGAAACGCATCCGCAGGTGGCGGATCTACAACCGTTGAAAACAGTACGGCTTCGGACTCAGGAGCATTGCCTGAAGACAGTACAGCTCCGGACGAGCAGCAGGAGGAGGTCACGGAGAGTGACAGCAGCAGTGGAGATTCCGCAGTGGAGGAAACCACGCCTTCAATCCTGCCGATGCCTGCAGTACCGCAGAGCGAGACGTATGCCTGCTATATATCGGTTAAGGGGCAGGGCGCTCTCTCACTCTTTTCAGAATATTCCTCAAATATTTACGAGGGAAACTATTTAATAAGCATAGATAAGGCAAACCTGGCAAACACTCTTTCACTTCTTGATAACTCAGGATTTTCTTATTACAGGTATGACGGAGACTCGGCAGCAACAAACTTCCTTCTTATAATAATCCCTTAAATACAACAAAATGCGGACATTGCAAGATTTTGCAATGTCCGTTTCTTTATTCAATTTCCCGCATGCAGTATCCCTTGCCGCTCAGCGTTTTTATGTACTTTCCCGCTGTGCCGAGTTTTCTTCTGAGTGTACCGATATGGACATCCACGGTCCTTGACTGACCTAAATAATCCGATTTCCACACGCAGTTAAATAGCTGTTCTCTTGTAAATACCTGCTCGGTATTATCCATCAAAAGATACAGAAGCGCGTATTCTTTCCTTGTCAAATGCACTTGCTTTTCATCCACCGTCACTCTCTGCGCGTTTACCTCAAACTTAAGATTTGCAAATGCAAGCACCTTTTTGTCATCTTCGCAACCTGCACAGAGTGCTTTGTTTACCGCCTGTATCAGCCGTGTTACATTAAACGGTTTAAATAAAATTACCTCATCTGCAAAGTCTATCCCGCTCAGGAGGTTTTCCTTCATCCATTTTGTAGTTATAAGCAAAGTGGAAAACCCGCTGCGGGCAGACCACGCGCGAAGCTCGGTGAGAACCGCACTTCCATCTTCCTTTTCGCATGTAACATCTGCAATTACAAGGTTTACTCGCTTTCTACTCAACTGCTCAAACATATCGCTTGCACTTTTAAATCCCTGCGCCTCGAATCCCGCATTATCAAGCGCGGCGAGTATAACCCTTAGAATATCACTATCCTCTTGGAAACAAAAAATCATATATTTTCCCCTCTTTTTCTACGGATTGCAGTTGCTGCACGGAGAATATCCCGCATTAACTACACTGTCACGGCTTGCAAACTCAACCGCGTTCTTATCACTCGGAAGACTCTCACACGTAATTCTGTGAAACTTCTTGCTCTTTTTGTTTCCTATATAAGCCTGCGCCTTGTCTTCAACCGTGGGGTTTACTTCCGCCTCGCGGTTTTTTGAAGGTTTAAACGCAATGCTTTCTCCGTCACTGTGTACTACAATGTCTCCCTGCAAATCCGTGCGGTAGAGCTTTACCCCCGCATCTCTCAAGCGGCTGAGCACTTCCTCGTGCGGGTGACCGTATGAATTTCCCGCACCTGCGGAAACCACCGCATATTCGGGCATGACTTCTCTTAAAAACGCATAGGATGACGAGGAACTGCTGCCGTGATGTCCGACTTTGAGCACATCCGCTGAAAGCTCCGCACCACTCACAATCAAATCCTTTTCTGCGGTCTGCTCCATATCACCTGTAAATAAAAACGAGGTTTTTCCGTAGCTTATGCGAAGGACTATCGAATTGTTATTCTCCTCTTCATACTCATAGCGCGGACCGAGTACGCTTATCTTGGTATCCGATAAATAGAATTCATCCCCAACCTCGGGAACCGTCAGCGGTGAACCTCTATCGTTTGCGTATTTTACAAAATTATCATACACTTTTGAATCATATGTATAGCACGAAGCCAGTACCTCGCCTACGGTACATACATTTAATGCGCCCGACAGCCCGCCCACATGGTCTTCATGCGCGTGGGTGCACACGATATAATCAAGGTGCGATACTCCTTGTTTTTTAAGATATGCAGCAATCCGACTGCTGTCGTCTGCATTACCGCCGTCAATGAGCATACTCTCCCCATCGCATATCACGAGCGCGGCATCCGCTTGACCTACGTCGATAAAATGAACCGCCAAACCCTCGCTGTTTTCACTTATCGGGATATACTCCTCTTGCACGCACCCGCCTAATGCTACTGTCAAACAAAATGCGGTTAAAATAAGAACGCATCTTTTTAAAATACTTTTCATTCCCGACTCCCTCTAATTAAAACGCTGAGCACTCCCTTAAAGTAAAAGAGAAGTCTCAGCGTTTAGTTTTTACTCAAATGCCTCCAACAGAATCTGCGCGTTTTTACGCATAGCATCTATATATGCCTCGGGTGACTCTTCACCGCGCACTATCGCGTCAAGCTCATATATTTGTGTGCCTGTAGCTTGCGCAACCGTATTAATCACACTGTCCTTATACTGCGCATCAGAGAAAACTGCTTCTATCCCATTTTCCTCCATAACCGAGATTACATTCTCAAGCTCGGCAGGGGAGGGGGCAGTATTTTCATCACGCACGATTGTTGCGCGAACCTCAAGTCCATACGCATCCGCAAAATACTCAAATGCCTCATGGAATGTGACAAGCTTTGCCCCTGATATGGCTTTGAGCTTATCTTTTAGCTCTTCGTCAAGCTCTGCAAGCTTTGCTGTGTATTTCTCAGAATTTGCTCTGAACGCGCCTGCATACTCAGGGCGTAAACTGCACAGCGCATCGGTTATGGTTTCCACCTGCTTGATAGCGTTTTGAGCGTCTAACCAAACGTGCGGATTTTCCTCGTTATCCTTTATTATCTTCGCTATATTCTCGCTTGCATCAATAATTTCAAGCTCGGGTATATTTGCGGATATTTTATCTGTAAACGGCTCCATTCCGGCTCCGTTTACTATTAAGGCATGACTTTGCTCGGCAATTTTCATTTCCTCAACCGTAAGCGCATAATCGTGCAAGCACCCGGTTTGAGTGCCAACAAGGTTTTTCACCGCCACACCATCCACGTTTCCTGCTATGTTAAGCGCGGTAATATACACCGGGTAAAAGGATGCGGCTATCTGAAAATCAACCGGCGGCTCTTGCGTCTCCGGTCCCTTTGAGCACCCGCTGACAAACAAAAGCATTGCAATTACAATACATATGTGTTTTTTCATAATAACCTCTAAAGCTCAAGCTTTTTTATATATTCCCTAAGCCATGAACCCACCTCGGGATGGTTAATACCCAACTGAATAATGGCATCAAGATACCCTTTAAGATTTCCCGTGTCATACCTGACTCCCTCAAAATCCACCGCGAGCAATCTCTCACGGTTGCAGAGCGTGTTAAGCCCATCGGTAAGCTGAATCTCGCCGCCGTATCCCGGCTTTTGGTTTTCCAATATATCATATATCCCGCGGGTAAGCAGGTATCTTCCCAAAATAGCGTAATTGGACAGAATATTTTCAGGCTTCGGCTTTTCCACAAGCTTGTGTACATCCATTACCCGCTCGGTAACCGGAGTTACACCGAGTGAGCAGTATTTGCCTATGTCCTCGCGTGATACTTGGTTTACCGCGACCGAGCTGCACTCATACTCACAGCTTACATCGATAAGCTGCTTGAGCACCGGCACCTCACCGCACATTACATCATCACCAAGCATTACGGCAAAAGGCTCATCGCCTGTAAATACACGTGCGCACCAAACCGCATGGCCAAGGCCTTTAAGCTCCTTCTGCCGCAGGAACGTGACATTTGCCATATTTGCGATGTTATGGAGCATCTCAAGCTCATCCCCGCGACCATCCGCTTCAAGGCGCGCTTCAAGCTCAGGGGAATAATCAAAATGGTCGCAGATAGTATCCTTTCCGCGACTTGTGATTATAAGAATATCCTCTATTCCTGAGTTTACCGCCTCTTCAACAATGTACTGAATTCCGGGTTTGTCAATAAGAGGAAGCATTTCCTTGGGGATAACCTTGGTTGCAGGCAGCATACGTGTGCCAAAACCTGCAGCGGGTATCACGGCTTTTTTTACCTTCATTTTTCCAACTCCCAGTCACTTTTATTTTTTGTGGTTTGCGACAGTATATCTCCTATTTTTATTCTCTTTAAAAGTTTGAGAAACGGCAACCCCAATCCGTAGCAGGATAGAGTTTGGCTAAATCCGATACTCATTACATTCAATAAAAACGCGTCCCCGAAAACATCGCCGGTCATTACCCATGTAAGCATCGCTCCGATTATCAGGGCGTTTGCTATAACCGCAGGCAACGGAACCAGCCACTCCCTGCGTATTTTTACCGAGCTGTAGGCGGCAATCGCGGTAGCCAGCGTGCCAAAAAGAATATCCCACACCGTGGTTGCCCCCATCGCAACACCTATTGCATTTGATACAAAGCATCCAAGCGTGAGTCCAAACGCGGCTGACGGAAGAAAGAAGGGTAGTACGCACATCGCCTCCCCCAACCTGAACTGTATTATTCCAAATCCAATGGCAGGCAGAGCCAATGTGAGCACTGCATAAATTGCGGCAATCATTCCGCTTTGCGCTAAACGAGAGGTTTTCATCATGGTTTTCCTCCAAACATGTACCGCTTATCAAAGCGGCGATTGAACTTTATATATACATAGTTTACCATAAACTGCACATATGTCAAATAACGTTTTGTTTAATCTCGCATAAATACAACTATTAGTTTTGCGGCATTATCCTTAACAGGAGTATATATCCTTCGTAATAAATAAAAAAGCGGAGGAAAATCCTCCGCTATTCATGTGCAAAAGACATGTCGTCCTATAGTTTTAATCACAGGTCGTGACCGTATCCATTTGTTTGTCGCGGTGACCGGGTTATAGTAATAAATCGCATCCCCGATTGGGTTTACTCCATTTAGAGCATCCTGCGCGGCGCGGCGGGACACATCCGCTATAGGTTCATTAAACTGTCCATCATCAAGGGCTGAGAATGCGCCTGGCTGATAAATCACGCCCGACATCGTATTTGGAAATGACGGATGCTTCATTCGATTTAAAATCACCGCACCTACGGCCACTTGTCCGGAATACGGTTCTCCTCGCGCTTCTGCCGAAATAATGCGCGATAGCAAATACAAATCATTCGCCTGCACATTTGAAGAGGAGGATATTCCCATTTTTCTCAGCGTATTGGGTCCGGCTACTCCGTCTGCGGTAAGTCCGTTTGCTCGCTGATACTTTTTAACACCCGCGGCGGTTTTTTCACCGTACACACCGTCTATACTCCCAGTGTAGTATCCGGCGTTTTTAATAACTCTTTGAATTGCTTTTACCGTCTCACCACGTGAGCCCTGCTTATACACCGCCGCAGATGCTTCCGGGGCAGACTGCGCGAGCCCGATTATAAGCACGTTTAAAAAGAATATCACCGCCAAGGAAAGAATACGATTGTTTTTACTTTTCATACCTTTCTCCTTTTCTCATTTATACCTATTTTTCCAGTAAAACGCGCGTTTATTCCTATACTATAAGTTGTATATATTATATATATTCCGATTTGTATTCTCATTTTGTCCTCTTTTCAAACTTTTCTAAAAATACGTATCAAAATAAAGAAAAAAATGGTATAATAATCTAAGAATATAATCGCACTTTATTTTTTTATTTGAAGTGAGGAATCTATATGTATTTTAAACTCAGCGCGGCGGATACCGCCAAACAGATTGACACAAATATTGATAAGGGATTAAGCTCGCGTGAAGCTCAGATACGCCATTCGACCGCGGGCGGTAATACGCTCGAACAAGGAAAGCGCGATTCTTTTTTCAAAGCATTTTTGCGCCAGATAAATGAGCCGATGATTTATATCCTGCTCGCGGCGGCAGCGCTGTCTGCCATCGTGCGCGAATGGCCGGATGCGCTCGTCATCCTTGCAATAATTTTTATAAACGCAATAATCGGTGTAGTGCAGGAGCGCAAGGCGGAAAAAGCGCTTGACGCTCTGCGCAAGCTAACCGTTACCCACTGTACTGTAAGACGTGATGGTGTCCTTCTGGATATTCCCGCAGATGAGCTCGCGGTAGGTGATATGGTAATCCTGACTGCCGGATGCGTAGTCCCCGCCGACCTTCGCCTTACCGTAAGTGCAAATCTTGAGGTAAACGAATCTGCGCTCACCGGCGAATCGCTTCCGGTTGAAAAAGATTCCTCATTTATCGCCTCTTCGGATATTCCGTTGGGTGACCGTGTAAATATGGCTTATCAGGGCACGGTTGTCACCTCCGGACGCGGCGAGGGAATAGTCGTAGCCACGGGTATGTCAACCGAAGTCGGTCAAATCGCAGAAATGCTAAATGAGCAGGACTCGGGCAAAACACCGCTTCAGGAAAAGCTTGCGCATTTAGGCAAAGTCCTCGGTGTAGCTGCAATCTGCGCATGCGCGGGTATCCTTGTAATAGGTATTGTTCAGCAGCGCAACTTCTGGGACCTTTTATTGACCGCAATTTCCCTTGCCGTAGCAATCATCCCTGAAGGTCTGACCGCAGTTGTTACAATTGTCCTCGCACTCGGCGTAACACGTATGGCACGCCGCAGCGCGATTGTGCGTCACCTTCCCGCAGTTGAGACGCTCGGCTCGGTAAATGTAATCTGTTCGGATAAAACCGGAACGCTTACGCAAAATCGCATGACCGTAACTCGCGCATACTGTAACCACACACGTTATTCCACCGAAGATTTTTCCGCGTCAACATGTCTTCCGCTTGTTCACGGATTGGTGCTGTGTAACGACGCTTCGATAGAGGGTGACCGCACAGGAGACCCGACCGAGCTTGCGCTCTTGGACTTTGGTATGAAATACGGAATTTCCGCAAAAGACTTAAACGACGAATTCCCGCGCATTTCAGAAATCGCATTTGACTCGACGAGAAAACGTATGACCACCCTGCATCAGGCGGGGAAAGCCACCATTTCTTACACCAAAGGCGCAGAAGACATCGTCCTGCCACGTTGTACCCATATATGGGATAATGGCTCTGTCCGCAAAATAACCGATGATGACATCAGAAAGATTGACGCTGAAACCCTTAAAATGTCTCAGGACGCACTGCGAGTCTTTGCCCTGGCAATGCGCTCAGGCGATGCAGTGGCAAACGATGAAGGGATGCTCTTTATAGGCCTTGTCGGAATGATCGACCCGCCGCGTGAAGAAGCGATCCGCTCTATTGAGATATGCAAAAATGCGGGTATCCGCGTTATGATGATTACCGGTGACCACAAAATAACCGCGACCGCAATAGGTAAGCAAACCGGAATAATCGCATCTGAAGACCAGGTTCTCTCAGGCGCTGAGCTTGATGAGCTTTCTGATGATGAGCTGAGTCGCCGTATCCATGCACTGCGCATTTTAGCGCGTGTTGACCCGCGTCACAAGGTTCGCATAGTAAACGCACTCCGCGCGCAGGGGAATATAGTTTGCATGACGGGTGACGGTGTTAACGACGCTCCGTCCCTCAAAGCCGCAGACATAGGCGTCGCAATGGGTATAACCGGAACAGACGCGGCAAAGGACGCATCGGATTTGATACTCACGGATGATAACTTCTCCACAATAACCCATGCAGTAGAAGAGGGCAGAAACATCTTTGCAAATATCCACAAAGCTATTCATTTCCTTCTCTCTTCAAATATCGGCGAGCTTTTCTCGGTGCTCATCGCGGTTATCCTTGCATGGGAGTCACCGCTTCTTCCGCTGCATATACTGTGGATTAATCTTATAACAGATTCACTTCCCGCGCTCGCGCTGGGTGTCAATAACGGTGACCCGGACATCATGAATCAACCCCCGCGTCGCCGCACGAAGAGCCTTTTTGCGCCCAAGGACTGGCTGAGTATAGCAGGTTATGGCGCAGTCATTGCAACGGTTATGCTCATCGCCTTCCGCGTCTCCTATATAACCTCGGACGGTAACTTGGAGCTTGCGCGCACCTTTGCCTTAATCACCCTTGCGGCAAGCCAGCTGATCCATTCAATTTCGGTGCGCATCGGAAATCATTCCTTCTTCCGTTCAAAGCATTTTAACAATAAGTTCTTCTTAGTGGCGCTTGCCGTGGGTATTGCTCTGCAGCTTATAATTCTCTATATCCCGCCGCTTGCAGCACTCTTTAACACGGTACCGCTTTCCTTTGTTGATTGGTGCTTCATTATCGCGCTTTCAATCGTTCCTCTTATCGTCCACGAGCTTGAAATCCTGATAAAAGGAGCAAAGGCATCAGAAAAACAAAAGAATAGGGCAAAAAAATAATACGGAGTCTTTTCAAAATGGCTAAAGAAATAGAATTAAAATATTCTATCCCAAATATTGATACGGTCAATGCAATCCTTTCATCTGAGATGATTGCATGCGAGCTTGCCGCACCAATGCGAGAAATAACCATGAGCTCTGTCTATTACGACTCGTCTGACGGCAGGCTTACCAAGGCAAAAATTTCCCTGCGCCGCAGGCAGGAAAACGGTGAGGTGGTTTACACCGTCAAAACACCGCTGTTTTCCGACGGTGCGCTGAGTTCTCGCGGTGAATGGCAGGTGAGTGCCGATAATATTGAGGATGCACTATTAAAACTCAAAGACTCCGGCGCTCCGGATAAGCTGTTTAAACTCCTTGAAAACTCTACTCTTATCCCGTGTGCTGAGGTCTCGTTTGTGCGCAAAACCGCGCCGCTTAAATTCGGCGCAGACCTATGTGTAGATGTGGGAGCGTTTGGCGCTATACCTTTCTCAGAGCTTGAATTGGAGCTTCTGCCAAACGGCTCGGTAGAGGATTTGAAAAGCTTCGGTGCACGCTGCGCCCGGGAATTTTCATTAAAGCCCGAGCCTCTTTCAAAATTCTCCCGCGCTCGCGCGGTATTTTCTTCTGATATTTAATAAAAAGGAACTGTATCTTATGGAATTTCACTCCGGAAACTACGATGTAGCAGTTATCGGCGCAGGCCATGCGGGAATAGAAGCCGCTCTTGCAGCCTCGCGCTTAGGCGCAAAAGTAATTCTTTTTACGATTAATATAGACGCAGTCGGGAATATGCCGTGCAACCCATCTATCGGTGGCACCGCCAAAGGGCATTTGGTGCGCGAAATTGATGCGTTGGGCGGCGAAATGTCCCATGCGGCAGATGAAACCTGCATCCAGTTCCGCATGTTAAACCGCGGCAAAGGACCTGCGGTTCACTCACTGCGTGCGCAGGCAGACCGTCGTGCATATCAGGCACGCATGAAATATACGCTTGAATGCCAGCCGAATTTAGATTTGCGTCAGGCAGAGGTCGTTGAAATTGGCGCCGAAGACGGCCACGTGGCATGGGTAAAGATACAAACCGGCGGAATTTACCGCGTAAAGTGCGCTATTATCTGCTCAGGCACATATCTTTGCGGCAGAACGATTATAGGAGATGTCTTTCAGTCCGGCGGACCGGACGGAATGTTTGCCGCAACCCGCCTTACCGACTCACTTAAAGAGCTCGGCCTTCCTCTTATGCGCTTTAAAACCGGAACACCCGCGCGCATTAACGGTCGCTCGGTGGACTTTTCAAAAATGGAGCCGCAGCCGGGTGATGAAAATCCGCAGTCCTTTTCATTTGATACGACCGCACCTTTAAATAATTCAGGTGTGTGCTATCTTACGTATACAAACGAAGAAACGCACAGGGTAATACGCGAAAATCTTCACCGCTCTCCGCTGTTCTCAGGTGAAATTGAGGGTATCGGCCCGCGGTATTGTCCGTCTATAGAGGATAAAATTGTGCGTTTCCCGGATAAAAAGCGCCATCAGATATTTATTGAACCGATGGGGCTTAATACAGAGGAAATGTATGTGCAGGGCATGTCCTCTTCGCTTCCCGAGGATGTCCAGATTGCAATGCTTCGCACGGTCGCAGGGCTTGAGAAAGCAGAGATTATGCGCCCGGCTTATGCTATAGAGTATGATTGCATAGACCCGCTTGCACTCCATCCGACGTTGGAAACAAAGAAGATACGCGGTCTGTTCGGAGCAGGGCAGTTTAACGGAACTTCAGGTTACGAGGAAGCTGCCGCGCAAGGCTTGATTGCCGGAATAAATGCAGCTTTGCAGATTTTTGATAAACCCGCGCTTATTTTAGACCGTGCATCCTCTTATATCGGAACTTTGATTGACGATTTGGTCACCAAAGGCACAAATGAGCCTTACCGAATGATGACCTCGCGCTCGGAATACCGCTTGTTGCTGCGTCAGGACAATGCGGATGCACGCCTTAGCAAAATTGGTCATGAAATAGGCCTTATAAGCGATGAGCGCTATAACAAAATGCTTGAAAAATACGAAATGGTCGAAAACGAGATTGCGCGCCTTGAAAAATGCATACTTCCGCCGACCCCTGCGCTCAATGCGGCACTGACCGAGAGTGGAACCTCGCCGCTTATAACAGGTGCAAGCCTTGCAGATTTGATTCGCCGCCCGCAGGTTACATATCAGATGCTTAAAGAGTTTGACAGCGCGCGAAAATCCTTACCCGAAGCAGTAACCGAACAGGTTGAAATTTCGCTTAAATACGAGGGATATATAAATCGCCAGCTCGCGCAGGTAGAGCAATTCAGAAAACTCGAAGCAAAAGAGCTTCCGCGCGATATTGATTACAGCAAAATAGAGAGCCTGCGCCTTGAAGCGCGGCAAAAGCTTGATAAAATACGCCCCGCCTCCGTCGGGCAAGCTTCCCGCATCTCAGGTGTAAGCCCTGCAGATGTCAACGCGCTTTTACTTTACTTAGGAATGGTGTGATATACGTTTGAATCGTTTGTTTGACTTGGCCAAAGCTTCGCTCGGAATATCCTTTTCGCCTCAAGCACGAAAAAGGTTTAATAAATACTGTGAGGCTCTTTTGGAGACCAACAAGGTTATGAACCTAACCGCAATTACCGAGCCCGAGCAGGTATATTTAAGGCATTTTATAGACTCTGCCGCGGTCCTTACAGCAGCAGATTTGAAAGACAAAAAAATAATAGATGTCGGCTGCGGCGCAGGTTTTCCCGGGCTTCCAATAAAAATCAGTGAACCGTCAGTCTCCCTTACCTTGCTGGACAGCTTGGGGAAGCGGATTTCATTTTTATCCTCTCTTACCGATGAGTTAGGCCTCGAGGATGTTTGCTGCATGCACGCACGCGCAGAAGAAGCGGCATTAAATCCCGAAATGCGCGAGCAGTTTGATTTTGCGGTTTCCCGCGCAGTCGCTTCTCTTCCAATGCTTTGCGAGCTTTGCCTTCCCTTCGTAAAAGTAGGCGGCTCGTTTATTGCAATGAAAGCGCAAGGCTATGAAGAAGAGCTTGGACAAGCTAAATCAGCTATAGAAACTCTCGGCGCACAGGTAAACGAAATCAAAAAATATTCGCTTCCCGGCAGTGATATAACACATGTATTGATAATTATAAAAAAAGTTTCCGAAACTCCCTTGAATTACCCACGGCGTTTTGCCAAAATTCAAAAAAAGCCGTTGTAATAATTCTCTGCATCCGCGTGAAATAATAAATTTCCCGCGGATGTTTTTCTTTTTTCGCAGATTTTTTGATTTTTTTGACGGTATTTTTGCGCAGTTTTAAGTTTTTTAGTGTGTTTTAGCAAACAAATGTCGAAACTTTCCCCTTTTTCTTTTTACCATAATATGGTAAAATTAGTCTCAGAAAAGGAGTTTTGTAATGCTTACGAAGATAAAAAACCGTCTCCGCAGTGATACCGGACAAGTTGTTTACATTCCGATTGCATCCATATACCCAAATCCTGCACAGCCGCGGAAAATCTTTAACAAATCCGATTTGCTGGATTTGTCAGACAGTATAAGAGAGCACGGTCTTATACAGCCAATTACGGTCAGACACAGCGAAAACAAAGGTCACTACGAATTAATAGCAGGTGAGAGGAGGCTTCGCGCCTCTGCATTAGCCGGGCTTACCGATATCCCGTGCATAATTTCTGACGCTGATGAGTGCCAAAGCTCCCTGATTGCTTTGGTTGAGAATTTACAGCGCTGTGATTTGGATTTTTTTGAAGAAGCGGCAGGAATATTTAATTTAATCAAAACCTACGGTTTTTCTCAGGAGGAAGCTGCAAAAAAGCTTGGTAAATCACAATCGTCAATTTCAAACAAACTCCGCCTTCTGAAGTTAGATCCCGAAGTGATCCACAGAATCACCTTAAACGCACTCAGTGAAAGGCACGCACGCGCGCTTTTGCGGTTAAACACGCGGGAAGAGCAGCTTGATACATTGGATAAAATTATAAAGCGGCATATGACGGTCAGTGAAACCGACCAATACATAGACAGAATACTTTTAAAGCAAGCTCTTGAACCCGAAAAAAAGCCAAAGCTGCAGACGTTTATATTCAAAGATTTGCGATTGTTCCTAAACACTATCAACCACGCGGTTGATACAATGAGAAACTCAGGCATAGATGCCGAAATCGACCGGACCGAAAATGATTCAGAAATACGTATGACGATTTCCATACCCAAGAATGTTCCACGTGAAACATGAAAAAACAAAATGTTTCACGTGGAACATTTTTATCCTTTTCAAATCAAATATACTGTGGTATAATTAATTCATTCTTATAAATGAATTACAGAAGGAATTGATGATGTAATGGCTAAAATAATTGCCATAGCAAATCAAAAGGGCGGTGTAGGGAAGACTACAACCTGCGTCAACCTTTCCGCATCCCTTTTTGCAAAAGGCAAACGAGTTTTATTGTGTGATATGGACCCGCAGGGCCACGCAAGTATTGGCTACGGAATAAATAAGCGAGACGGCAAGGCAACCGTTTACGACGTTCTTGTAAACAAGGCCTCAGTAAAAGATGTCGTACGCAAAACAAAGCACGGAGACCTTCTTGCTGCAAACACAAATTTGGCGGGTGCCGAGGTTGAAATGCTTGATATGGAAAGCCGCCACCGTTTATTGAGTGATGCGCTAAACAAGGTGCGCGGTGACTATGATTTTATAATAATTGACTGCCCACCGTCCTTAGGACAACTGACCATCAATGCTTTGTGTGCAGCGGATTCGGTTTTAGTCCCGGTAGACTGCGGATTTTACGCACTTGAAGGTTTGAGCGCGCTTACATCCACAATGTCTACAATAAAAAAAGCCATGAACCCTGATATAGTGATAGAAGGCGTTCTGCTTACTATGTTTGACTCAAGAACGAATTTATCCGTGCAAATAGCGCAGGAAGTTAAAAGATTTTTCCCGAATCAGGTATTTAAAACCGCTATCCCCAGAAATGTGCGCTTAGCCGAGGCGCCCAGCCACGGAAAACCCATATGCGAATATGATAAATATTCAAAGGGTGCGGAATGTTACGGTCTTCTCGCGGAAGAACTGATAGAACTCAACAAGTATTGGGAGGGGAATTAAACATGGGAGCACGAGGATTAGGAAAAGGGTTGGACGCTCTTTTCTCCGACATGTCAATAGAAGCGGGAAACGTTGCAGCATCAACGCTTCCGCTCTCTGAAATAGAGCCCAACGCGGGGCAGCCCAGAAAGGAATTTGACCCTGAAGCCCTGCAGGAGCTGAGTGAATCCATCCGCCAGCACGGAATTCTTCAGCCGATAGCCGTCAGAAAAATAAAAGAGGGGCATTATCAGATAATAGCAGGTGAGCGCCGTTGGCGTGCTGCGCGGGAAGCGGGGCTTAAGGAAGTTCCGGTTCATATAGTAGATGCCGATGACCGTACAGCAATGGAGCTTGCGCTGGTCGAAAACCTTCAACGTCAGGATTTAAACCCGATAGAAGAAGCTGAAGGCTATAAAACACTTATGGATGAATATAACCTGACTCAGGAGGAAACCGCTGAACGCGTAGGAAAATCCAGACCTGCAATTGCCAATTCACTGCGTCTTTTGGGGCTTGCACCGTCGGTTCGCGAAATGGTATCCACCGGAATTCTCAGCGCAGGTCACGCGAAATGCCTCTTAGCTCTTACAGACGCTGAAATTCAAGAAAAAATAGCACTTACAGTTTCTCAGAACGGATACAGTGTTCGTCAAACCGAGATTCTGGTTAAGAAAACTCTGGAAGCATCAAAGAAATCCTCCAAATCAGTCAAAACCGGCATAACCGTAAATTATTTGGAAGACATTGAGCGCCGCCTCTCCTCAGGTCTCGGGCGCAAGGTTAAATTTATTGCAGGACGTAAAAAGGGCAGGGTAGAGCTTGAGTATTACGACAACAATGATTTAGAAGCCTTAATAGAGCTTTTAGAGCGTATTTCCAAGTAAGGAGGTTAATTAACGTGAACGAAAATATAAAAGATAGCGAAGTACAGACGCAGGATAAACCGAATAAGCCCTCTAAGAGTAAAAACTTTTTGGTGGTTTACAGTATAGCATTATTTATTTTCGCCGGAGTTTTGATTGGATTATCGTATCTCTCTCAAGCACGCGTTGCAGCAGATACTGATAAAATCAGGCAGGAGCTTGAAGAAATATCGCAAAAAACCGAAGTTTCAACCGGTGTTCAGGCGCGTTTAGAGCAGGTTTTGGTGCGAAATGATGAGCTCGAAAAAACCAACGAAACTCTTTCAAAAGAAAATGATGAGCTAAAAAAACAGCTTGAAACACTGCAAAGTGCAGATAAAAAAGCCAAAGCAGCCGAATATATGTGGCAAATAGAAAAATCTTACTTATCCAAGAAAACAAAGGAATGCAAGCGCCTTATAGCAGAATTTGATGAAAAAGGATTAAGAGGTTCGCTCTCCGCAGATGCTTTAAGCGAACTGGTTCGCATAGAAGCAGTTATTAAATAGAAAAAAGCACAAAAAAGCTCCGATGCAATGCATCGGAGCTTTTTAATTGCTTATTAATAATTTCTGTAGAAAGAACGGTTAATCGGTGCCGCGGTTGAAGATGAACGCGGTGCTTTTTCAGGTGCTGCAGCACCCGTGTAGTTTATTACAACTCTGCGGTTGGGCTCAACACCGGTAGAGGAAGTAGAAATATCCTCAACCTCCTGCAATGCGGAGTGAATAACATGTCTCTCATACGCATTCATCGGCTCAAGCACCTTATTGCGGCGATACTTTTTAGCCTGACCTGCAACCTTAAGCGCAAGACGTGTCAGTGCTTCTTCGCGTTTCTGGCGGTAATTTTCGGTATCGATCATTACGCGCAAGTGCTTGTCCTCTCCATGATTTGCAACTAAATTGGTAATATGCTGGATAGCATCTAAAGTTTCGCCACGACGTCCTATTAAAATACCCATATTCTCGCCGGATAAATTAACAGATACAACGCCTTTTTCCTCATCAACGACCGTGTTAACCTCGGTCGGGACCTGCATTTTATCAAAAAGACCGTTTAAGAAGCTCTTTACCTTATCGGTTTCCGCTTCTTCATACTTAAGGCTTACACGTGCTGCGGTTCCGCCAATTCCCAAAAATCCGGCTTTCGGTTTTTCAAGAACCTCAACAGAAACCATATCTCTGTCAACCCCGCCGAGCATTTCCAAACCGTTAGAAACTGCCTCTTCAATTGTCTTTCCGGTTGATTCAATCACTTTTACCATTTTCTAAGGTCACCCCCGCTTTTATTTAGTAGCCTTTGAAGGCTTATATTTATTGTAATACCAGTTAAGTAACGGCTCTTGCACCATCATCAGTACATTGTTTACAACCCAGTAAAATCCCAGACCGCCGGGAACTATGAATGCAATATATACTGACATCAGCGGCATCATATAAGTTGTGCATCCGTTCATTGCCTGCGCTTGGTCATTATTCGAAGCAGGTGCAGGCTGATACTTCTTTACAAGCATTGAATATCCGTAAGAAGTTAAACCTGAAAGTGCCGGAATTATCCACAAAACGCTTATCTGAGAAAGCTGCGGAATAGCTGCAAGGTCAAGACCGAGGAAATGGAAATCAATAACCTTTAAATTTGGGATGATTGCGCTAAGCTGGGTCTGGAAATCACTCATTTTAGATGCAATCTGAATTTCCAAATAACTCATATTTTTTACATTATCCGTAGCAACACCGACTATTTCGGCAATCTGACGGATAAGGTCCTGGTCAAACCCAAACATAAAAGTAAGCGGCTGACGCACTACAGCATACAGACCGAGCATTATCGGCATTGTAAGAAGAAGCGGTAGGCAACCGCCGGTCATGCTGACCTTTTCCTTCTTATAAAGCTTCTGAACCGCAAGCGAATATTGCTCTTTGTTATTCTTATATTTCTTCTCAAGCTCTTTAAGCTGAGGTTGGATTCGCTGCATGTCCACCATGCTCTTTTTACTCTTCATCTGGAAGGGGAGCAGTACAATCTTTGCAAGCACGGTAAATAAAATAAGCGCAATGCCGTACGACCCTATAAACTCCCAGAGCTGATATAAAATCCATCCGAATGGTCTGGTAATAATCGTATTAAAAAAATTAATCATGGTTTAAAATCCCCTTTTTGTCTACTTTACAGGATCATAGCCGCTGCGTCCGCTAAAGGGATTACAACGCATAAGACGCAGGAAAGCCATCCATCCGCCTTTAAAAATCCCATATTTTTCCAGTGCCTCAATCGCATACTGCGAGCACGTCGGCTCAAATCTGCAACAGGGTGTTTTATACGGCGAAATAAACTTTCTGTATCCTTTTATCAGTAAAATCAATATTTTCTTCATTTTTCGGTTCCTTTTAAAAGACCAAGCTTACCCGAAAGCTCGAGCAGGGCATCTTCTATTTGCCGAAACGTTGAATTTGCACATCTTACACGGGCGACAATCACCAAATCCATAGGTAAAATAAACTCGCTTTCGTGAAGGCGATATGCCTCTCTTATTCTGCGACGTACCAGATTTCTGGTAACCGCTTTTCCCACCTTAGTGCTTACGGTTATCCCCAGTCGGTTTTCTTTATTCCCGGTTTTACGGAAATAAACAGCCAAAAAAGGATTAACCGCATTTTTACCGCGGTTATATAATCTGCGAAATTCAAAATTATTCTTTAAAGAACAGCTATAACGCATAACCAAACTCCTGCAGCTCAACGCCCATGAAAATACAAAACGGCAAGCAAATAAGCGACTAAAGCAGAAAGCAAAAGAAAAGCCTTCCTTTACCATATCCCCTTGCCACTTACCACTTACCGCTTATTCCCCATATAACGGGCATATGCCGCAAATTAATGAGTCAGTCTTGCTCTGCCTTTCGCACGTCTTCTCGCTAAAACCTTTTTACCGTTACGGGTAGCCATTCTTTTGCGGAAACCATGCTCTTTAGCGCGATGGCGCTTCTTCGGCTGAAATGTACGAAGCATTCAAAACACCTCCAACGTCCAAAATAACGGTACAAATACCGTCCCGCATCCGCAAATTCAAGGGTGCGCGACGCTATTTGTACCTCAAAAATACAGGTACATGGTCTATTATATAAGACTTTCTCGACACTTGTCAAGACAAATTTTTTAAAATTGCGATTTTTTATAAAACACACGATTTCGTATTTATAAATTTTTCTATATATTTTTTTAGTTTTTATTGTCACTTTTATTTGCCAAATCATAAATTTTCTGATATAATAATCATGGAAGAAATTGTACTTTATTTCCTGTGCAATTTATATTTTTTTAACATTGCAGTTTTATAAGAAAAAGAATTTTCAAAAGTTGCTTTCAAAGCGGGCGGCTTTTGTTTTTAAAGCTGAAAATATGAGCTGAAATTGGGGGATAATAAATGAATAACGCAGCCGATGTATGGGCTAAAATAATAAGTATAATGAAAAATGAGCTGGGCATGAGCCAAGTCGCGATTGACACATGGTTTGACGATTTAACCGCGGTCTCTCTTTCAAATGACAAGCTTATCCTCGTAACACCCGCAAAAATCAAAAAAACTATGATACTTGCGCACCATTCGGAAAAAATCCGTGAAGCACTCAAGCTTTTATTCTCCGCTGACATGGATTTTGAGATTTATGCTGAGGAAGAAATAAGCACTGACCATATAAAGAATGCTCAAACCGAAGCGAGTGAGGATGAATATTCATTCGAACGCTTTGTTGTAGGTGATTCTAACAAGTTCGCGCATGCGGCTGCAAAAGCGGTTGCAAATTCACCCGGACAAACGTATAACCCGCTTCTTATATACGGTGAATCAGGACTTGGCAAAACCCATCTGCTAAAGGCGATAGGTAATGTTATAAAGAAGAACACCCCCGGCGCGCAGGTTATGTACATAAAAGGTGATGACTTTACAAACGAACTTATCGAAGCAATTCAGTCAGGTAAGGTTCAGGACTTCCGCAACAAATACCGTGAAACTGATGCCCTGCTGGTTGACGATATTCAGTTTATCGCAGGAAAGATAAGTACCCAGGAGGAATTTTTCCACACGTTTAATACTCTCCATGAAGCAAATAAGCAGATTGTCCTTACCTCGGACCGTCTTCCAAAAGAAATGGTCGCTTTAGAGGAGAGACTCCGCACCCGCTTTGAATGGGGTCTTATGGCGGATATTCAACCCCCGAACTTTGAAACACGAATGGCTATCATAAGCCTCAAGGCAAATCGCTTAGGTCTGCAGCTTGAGCAGAAATACAAAGAAATTATAGCAAATAACGTAACCGCAAACGTCCGTCAGATAGAAGGAACTGTTAAAAAAATATTAGCATACAGAGATCTTCTTTCCGACTCAATCACTCAGGAAACCGTCGAACGCGCAATAAAAGACATGTTTATGGAAAACCGCAATCAGATACCCACTCCTGAAATTATAATAAAGGAAGTATCAAAGTATTATCAAGTGGAACCTTCTACACTGGTTGGAAAAAACAGATCAAAGGAAACGGTTATCCCGCGCCAGATTGCCATCTATTTAGTGCGTGAAATAACAAATATGTCATATCCGGATATTGGAAAACACTTCGGAGGCCGTGACCATACAACTGCAATGCACGCGCATAAAAAGATGGAAGCCGAAATGGAAAAGCAGGATTCACTCAACAAAATTATAAAAGACATCCGCAATAATATTTTAGGCTCATAAAAAGTTATCCACATATAACCTGTGGAATTAACAGCATATAACCTGTTAATATAAATCGTTTAGCCATTATATGTGGAAAAGTGTCAAATCTTTCAACAACCGCTTGTTAACGGCTAAACCCTTTATTTCCAACGCATAAAAAAGATTTCCACAAAATCCACAGTACTATTACTAATACTAAAAATATATATTATATTCATTACGAATAAAAAATATAACCGGAGAAAGGAATGTTTTTCTCATGAAATTTACTTGCGAAAAAGCTCTTCTTCAAGAAGCAATTTCCGTAGCCTCTTGGGCTGTATCATCTAAAAGCTCAATACCGACTTTAGAGGGTCTTCTCATCCAAGCGGGTGACAGCCTTAAAATAACCGGCTACAACCTCGAAACCGGAATCCAGACTGAGATTGACTCTACTATAATGGAGCGCGGAAGTGTCGTAATTAATGCAAAGATACTTAGTGACATTATCCGTCTGTTCCCCGATGACATAGTAACAGTATCAGTTTCAGAAACAATGGGAATCCTTTTAACATGCGGCAATGCAAGATATGAAATTATAGGCTTAGACCCGGCTGAGTTCCCGAATCTTCCCGAGGTAGAGAGCGATTATTCCTTAAATCTCCCTCAAAAACAACTTAAGTCAATGATTACTCAGACAATCTTTGCTATAAGCACTAATGATAATAAACCCATACATACCGGATCCCTCTTTGAAATCGAAGATAACAGATTAAACGTAGTATCTGTTGACGGTTTCCGTCTTGCAATACGCACTGAGGAAATCAAAAACACAAGCTTAAACAATCAGTTCTCCTTCGTAGTACCCGGCCATACCTTAAAAGAGCTTGTAAAAATAATGGATGATACTGACGAAGAAATCGAAATAAAACTCGGCAAAAAACACATTACCTTCCAGGTAAACAACACCCGCATTATCTCAAGAATTTTAGAGGGTGAGTTCTTAAACTACAAAAACGCTATCCCGAAAAGCTTTGCTTTTTCAACAAATGTTCATGTAAGAGACTTTATCTCATCCCTTGAGCGTGTATCAATCCTTATAAACGAGCGTATTAAAAACCCGGTACGCTGCATATTCGGAGAAACTTCAGTAAAGCTTACATGTTCAACGCCTTTGGGTAAATCCCAGGACGAATGTCTGCTTCTTTCACCGTCTGAAGAGCTTGAAATCGGATTTAACAACCGTTATCTCTTAGATGCTCTCAAAGCTTGTCCGGACGATGATGTCAGAATAGAGCTCAACACTCATTTATCACCGATGGTAATAAAGCCTCTTGAAGGTGATTCTTACCTGTATCTTATTCTGCCGGTCCGTTTAAAAGCAGATGTAGAATAATATGCAAATAAAAAATTTAAAGCTTTCAAATTTCAGAAACTACAGATTTGCAGATCAGGACCTTTCACCGGGTGTAAATCTTATATTGGGTGAAAACGCGCAAGGCAAAACGAACTTACTTGAATCAATTTTCTTTTTGTCATGCGTAAAATCATTTCACGCAAAAAATGAACGTGAACTGATACTGTTCGGAGAAAATCAGGCAAAAATCCAAGCCGATGTGCGCACACGTGAGAGAGACCTTTCACTCCGCATCGATTTAAGCACAACTGCAAAACGCAAAATATATGAAAACGGAATTTTGCAAAAAAAACTTCTCGATTACGTAGGAACGGTTCAGACGGTTTTATTTTCCCCCGACGATTTATATCTTATAAAAGAAGGTCCTGCAGTCCGCAGACGTTTTTTAAACATCGCAATTTCTCAGCTTAAACCAAATTATATTCAAGCTCTGGCAGAATATAACCGAATAATTGAACATAAAAACAAAATTTTAAAAAATGAAGACATTTCCGGTCGTAATGACCTGCTTGACGTGTTTAATGAGAAACTCGCAATTTCCGGAGCAGTAATAATAAAATATCGCAGTGATTTTATAAACAAATTGTTATATTTTGCAAAAAATATACATAACGAAATGTCAGGCGGTAGAGAAACCCTCTCTATTAGATATATTACGGACAGGTATATAGAAGATATAAATGCGAGTCCGGATAAAATTTCTAATGCTCTTTTGCGTCATTTAAATGATCGAAAGTTGGCTGAGCTTGAAGTGCAGAGTTGCCTTGTCGGTGCGCATAAGGATGATATGGAAATTCTTATAGATGAAAAACCCGCAAAGTTTTTTGCATCGCAAGGGCAAATACGAACCGCGGTTCTTTCAATCAAAATGGCAGAACGCGATGTTTTTTACAAAATAGGCGGCGAGCTTCCGATACTTTTGCTCGACGATGTTTTAAGCGAGCTTGACGAAAACCGCCAAGCTTACCTTCTAAATAAAATTTCGCATGGGCAGGTCATAATCTCAAGCTGCCATAATCACATGTTTTCAAGAGCAAGTGATATAGCCGCGTTTGAAGTAAAATCCGGTGAAATTTTAAAAACAAATTGAAATATATAAAAAGGATAATACAGTATGTATTTACATTTAGGTCAAGATACAATAATTCCTTACAACTCAATAATAGGAATTTTTGACTTGGATATAACATCTCAGGCAAAAATAACCCGAAATTTTTTAGCCAATGAAGAAACAGCTAAAAGGGTAGTAAATGTAAGTGATGAGCTGCCACGTTCATTTATAGTCTGCAGTGAACCTAAAAAATCAAGAACTTACATTTCTCAGCTGTCGCCTTCAACTTTACAAAAACGCGTTGCTTCAAATGTTATTGACAGCAAATAAGATATCATACGGAGGTTAGTCAAAAATGGCGGAAACCAATATGACTCATAATTATGACGAAACACAAATACAGGTGCTTGAAGGACTTGAAGCGGTGCGTAAACGCCCGGGCATGTATATCGGCTCAACTTCTATAAGAGGTCTTCACCACCTGGTATATGAAATAGTGGATAACGCTATTGACGAAGCGCTTGCGGGATTTTGCAGTCAGATAGATGTTGTTCTCAATAAGGACAATTCTGTAACTGTACGCGATAACGGCCGCGGCATACCTCACGGTATCCATCCTAAAATGGGCATATCAACAATAGATGTTGTATTTACCGTTCTTCACGCAGGCGGAAAATTCGGCGGCGGCGGATACAAGGTCTCCGGCGGTCTGCACGGTGTAGGTGCATCTGTTGTAAATGCGCTTTCAACAAAGCTTGAAGTGTTTGTACATGACGGTGAAAATATCTGGCACCAGATTTATAACCGCGGTGTTCCCGAGGGTCAGGTTCAGAACATTGGAAAAACCGATAAAACCGGAACCGAGATTACCTTCTGGGCAGATCCGGATATATTCGAAGAAACCGTTTATGAGTATGATACCCTGCTAAAGAGACTCAGAGAGCAGGCATTCTTAAACGGCGGTATCAAGATAAAGTTTGCAGATATGCGCGGTGAAGAAGAGGTTTCCGAGCTTCTCCACTACGACGGCGGTATCAAAAACTTCGTATCATATCTGTTTAACGAGAAAAAATCCAGAAGAGAAAGCCTTGAAACCATCCACAGCGACGTAATTTACGTAAGCGGTGAGAAAAACGGCTCTATCGCAGAGGTCGCCCTTTCATGGTCAACCTCGTATGACGAAACCATAGAGTCCTTTGCAAACAATATCTCGACTACCGAAGGCGGTACGCATGAGACCGGATTTAAATCCGCGCTTACAAGAGTGCTGGTTGAGTATGCGAGAAAATATAAGCTTATGAAGGACGATGAAGAGCTTACCGGTGAAGACGCACGTGAAGGTCTTATCGCGGTTATATCCGTAAAGCTCGAAGAGCCACAGTTTGAAGGTCAGACCAAAACCAAGCTCGGCAATTCCGAAATAAGAGGTTTGGTTGAAAACATAGTAAAAGAAAAGCTTGCCGACTTCCTTGAAGAAAACCCGCAGGTCGGAAAAGCGATAATTGAAAAAGCGGTTTTGGCATCACGTGCAAGAATTGCCGCGAGAAAAGCAAGAGAAGCGACGAGAAAAACACCGCTCGGTTCAAGCTCACTGCCCGGAAAACTCACCGACTGTATTGTAAAAGACCCGTCAAAGACGGAAATTTACATCGTCGAGGGTGATTCCGCAGGCGGCTCGGCTAAAAACGGACGTGACAGCAAATACCAGGCAATTCTACCGCTTTGGGGAAAGATGCTAAACGTTGAAAAGGCAAGAGCCGATAAGGTTTACGGAAACGATAAATTAACCCCGGTAATCCAGGCACTCGGTACGGGTATCGCGGGCGAATTCAATCTTGAAAAATTAAGATACGATAAAGTTATAATTATGGCGGATGCTGACGTTGATGGTGCACACATTCAAACGCTGCTTCTTACCTTCTTCTTCAGATTCATGCGTCCGCTTGTTGAAACCGGGCATATTTATCTGGCAAAACCCCCGCTTTATAAGCTCTCACGAGGCAAGAAAAGCTTTGTCGCTTTCAGTGACGAGGAGCGTGACCGCATAAGCGAAGAGCTTAAGGATGGGGATAAAAACGCAAAGGTTGATATCAGCCGCTATAAAGGTCTTGGTGAGATGAACCCGGAAGAACTGTGGGAAACCACAATGGACCCGAAAAACCGCGTTCTGCTTAAGGTAACTCTTGAGGATGCCGAGAAAGCTGACCAGATTTTCAGCATCCTGATGGGTGATGAAGTAGAACCGAGAAGACTTTTCATCGAGGAAAATGCTCAATATGTCACAAACCTTGACGTTTGATTTCAATCTTTGAAAGGACAGTTTAACATATGGCAAAGCATAAGAAATACGAGGATTCTCATTTTGAAGAATACTTCGATACACAAAAAATAGTAAATATAGATATAGAACAGAGAATGCGCGAGGCGTTTATTGACTATGCAATGAGCGTTATAGTCTCGCGTGGGCTTCCGGATGTGCGTGACGGTTTAAAACCGGTTCACAGACGTATCCTCTACTCAATGTACGAGGAGCATCTGACTGTCGATAAACCGTTTTTCAAATCCGCAACCACCGTTGGTAACGTTATAGGCAGATACCACCCGCACGGTGACGCATCTGTTTACGATGCTATGGTACGTCTTGCTCAGGACTTCTCAATGAGGTATCCTCTTATAGACGGTCACGGCAACTTCGGTTCGGTTGACGGTGACCCACCTGCGGCATACCGTTATACCGAAGCAAGGATGTCAAAGCTCTCAAACCTTTTGCTTGAGAATATTGAGAAGAACACGGTCGACTTTGCGCCAAACTTCGACGAAAAGCGCGTCGAACCCAAGGTGTTGCCTACAAGAATCCCAACCCTTCTCATTAACGGTAGCTCGGGTATCGCAGTAGGTATGGCGACCAACATCCCGCCGCATAACCTGACTGAGGTCTTGGACGGTGCGATAGCTCAGATTGAAAATCCGGATATAAGCGTTGAAGAGCTTATGGAGTATATCCAGGGTCCGGATTTCCCGACCAAAGCTGCAATTATGGGAAAATCGGGTATAAGAAGTGCGTATGCAACCGGTAAAGGAAAGATTATAATCCGCGCTAAGACCGAAATTGAAGAGCGCAGGGACGGAACTTCGTCCATTATAGTCACCGAGCTTCCGTATCAGGTCAATAAAAAGATGCTCGTAGAGTCCATCGCCGAGATGGTAAAGGAGAAGAGAATAGAAGGTCTTTCCGATATTGATGACCACTCCTCCGACCGTGTAGGTATCCGCCTTGAGATTTTCTTAAAGCGTGATGCAAACCCGCAGGTTGTTTTAAACCAGCTCTTTAAATATACTCGCTTGCAGGATAGCTTCTCAATAAATATGCTCGCAATCAAGGACGGCAAGCCGCAGACAATGGGGCTTCGTGAAATCCTTGCCGAGTTTATCAAGTTCCAGGAAGAAATAGTAACGCGCAGAACCAAGTTTGACCTGGAAAAAGCCGAAGCAAGAATGCATATTTTAGAGGGCTTGCGTATAGCTCTTGATAATATTGACGAGATTATAAGCATAATCAGAAATTCTTATGACGATGCTAAAGAACGCTTAATGGAACGCTTTAACATGAGCGAAATTCAGGCTCAGAGCGTACTTGACATGCGTTTAGGTCAGCTGCAAAAATTAAACGGCGAAAAGATTGAGCAGGAGTACCAGGAGCTTCTTGAAAGATGCGAAGGCTACAGAATCCTTCTCTCAGACCGCAACAAGCTCATGGAAAAAATTAAAGACGAGCTTATCGAAATCCGTGACAGATACGGCGATGACAGACTCACCGAAATCCTGCCCGCAACTGATGTGGATATTGAGGATGAGGACCTTATCCCGGAGGAGGAGTGCGCATATACGCTTACCCACTACGGATATATCAAACGTCTGCCCGCAAATACTTATCGCTCGCAGCGCCGTGGCGGCAAGGGAATATCCGCGATGACCACGCGCGAAGAGGACTTTGTTGATACTCTCTTTGTCGCATCCTCGCATGATTTTATCTTGTTCTTTACCAATAAGGGCCGCCTTTATCGCGTAAAGGGTTATCAGATACCTGAAACCAGCCGCACCGCAAAGGGCATGAATATAGTAAACCTTCTGCCGCTTGAGAGTGAGGAAAAAGTCACCGCGATGATTCCGGTTAAGGAATTTGAAGATGATAAGTTCCTTGTCATGGCAACCAAGGACGGCACGGTAAAGAGAATCGCTCTTACCCGCCTCAATACCGCACGTAAAACCGGTATCCGCGCATTGACAATAAATGAGGGCGACGAGCTTATCTCGGTAATGCTTACAGACGGTAATAAGGAAATAGTCCTTGCTACACGCGACGGTATGGCTATCCGCTTTAAGGAAACCGATAT
>JAZTXE010000038.1:0-11155 GCA_045636205.1 Eubacteriales bacterium | reverse complement strand
AAAAATGTTTGTTCAGGCTGAGCGCGAGCTCGATGTTCTCTATCAGCAGATTATTTTAGACGAATTAAACGTAAAGAGCATGAGCTTTGTAAAGGACAGCTCTGAATTTATATCCTACACTTTCAAGCCGCAGCTTAAGCTTTTAGGTCAGAAATTCGGAAAGCAATTGGGTGAGCTTCGCAATGCGCTTGCTGAGCTTGACGGAACCGCAGCTAAGAAAGAGCTTGACGAAACAGGATTTGTAACTGTTACGCTGTCCACCGGAGATGTTAAGCTTACAGAAGAAGAGCTTCTTATCGACACTGCACAGAAAGACGGTTATGCTGCACTGTCAGACCGCGGAATTACCGTAGTTCTTGACACTGCACTCACCGACGAGCTGATTGAAGAGGGTTATGTTCGTGAGCTCGTAAGCAAAATCCAGTCCATGCGTAAGGAAGCCGGATTTGAGGTTATGGACCATATAACCGTATATCACGTAGGAAGCGAGACCATCGCAAACGTTCTTGCAAACAATGGTGCTAAAATATCCTCGGATGTTTTAGCTGACAGCATAGTAAACGGTCAGATGGATGGTTTCTCCATGGAATGGGATATTAACGGCGAAAAGATAACCTTAGGCGTAAAAAAGAATTAAACTACACAAAACCCTTAGGTCGGATAAAACTGACCTAAGGGTTTAAATTCAGGAGGTTTGTATAAATGAAATACAAAGCTGTGATATTTGACTTAGACGGCACTCTTTTGGATACGCTTGACGACTTAGCCGATGGGGTAAATTACGCGCTGGAATTTCATTCATTCCCCAAGCGCACGATAGATGAAATACGCTCATTTGTGGGAAACGGCGTAGCAAACCTGATTACACGGTCAGTGCCTGACGAATGTGACGAGGAGACAATCAATGCGGTTTTAAAAACTTTCAAGCTGTATTACGCTGCTCATTCACGTTGCAAAACAAAACCATACGATGGAATTCTCAAGGTGTTGGATGCTTTAAATGAACAAGGCATAAAAACCGCGATTGTATCAAACAAGTTTGATGCTGCAGTTAAGAAGTTAAACACTTTTTATTTTGGCGAGAGAATTAAGACCGCACTTGGTGAGACACCCGATATAAAACGTAAACCGGCTCCGGATATGGTTTTTGCGGCGCTTGATGAGCTTGGTGTATCCGCATGCGAATCAGTCTACATAGGCGATTCTGAGGGGGATATAACGGTTTCCGATGCAGCAGGGGTTGACTGCATATGTGTAACATGGGGGTTCCGTTCACGCGAAGTTTTAGAAAAAAGCGGCGGTATCAAATTTGCAGATACCCCCGCTGAGCTTCTTTCTTTTTTAATCGATTAGGCTACACTTGCAAAGTTCTAAGATACTTCTTACAATCATCCGTAATGCGCCTGCTTTCAATGGCCTTACGGATGGTTTTATTATGCGTCCAATCGTCCAATCTACGCTCGGTTAAATACGTAATTACAGCATCGTATTGAAAGCAGAGAGCGGTTGCAAAATACCAGGCGACTGCCATTTTAACATAATACTCCTCGCTTTTTACGTTAGCCACCAATTCTGCATATTCAGGCAAAAAGGTTTGATCGGTTAAATAAAGTTTCATTAAAGTTACAATGGCAAAACGAACCGCGTATGTGTTTTCGGAAGAAAGCCATTCGGCTATCTTACTGTGCAACCGAGATAAGTTACGGCTAAAGATTTTCGGCGACATCATATCACACGTCGCCCAGTTATCAACACACGGCAGAAATTCATCCAATGCACAGATAAGCGCATCATAATCCTTTACTTTTTCAAGTAAGAATGCATGGAGATTATTTTCCTCGTAATAGTAATGCGGAAGAGCTTTTAAAAACTCTTCCGCTTCTTTACTTCCTGAAATCTCTGCCGCATACTTACGTAGGTCGGGTGTACGCACTCCGATTACTCTATCTTTTTCAACCGTCGGCATCAAATGGGAATGGAAATCCCTGTATTCGACATCCTGACGCAAAAAAAGCTCGTCTCTGATTTTACTGACAGCGGCAATCATCCATTATACCCCCGCAATGGAATGGCACTCGTCAATAAGGGTCATCAGCTTTACAGTCTGTTCAAACGGGACAAACGCTTCTTTGTCAAGCGCGAAGTACTCATAACATTTTTCATAGAAATCTATCGCGTTTTCCTCTTCTACCTGAACAATTTCTTCATGCCACGGAAGTGGAGGATCCTGAGAGTATTTGCGTCCGGCAGCAGCAAGACCTTCCTGCATCTCAATTGGTGGACACTCCTCCGGAATTATGTATTTTACTTTGAATTCATTGGTGCCGTCCATTTCAGACAGAATAGTTCCGTACTTTCCGAATACCGTCCAGCCGGTCACCGGATATGCAGTTGCCTGATTTATATCCAAATCCATAGTTATACCGGACTCTGATTTCATAAGAATCTTTACAACGTCATCTGCGTCGCCGAGAGTTGCAACGCAATCGCACATACAGGAAACAACACTCAAATCTTCCTCAACAATATAGCGCAACTGATCAATAAAATGCGCACCATAATTATTGAGCATTCCGCCTCCGTACTGTTTTAGCGCCTGCCAGTCATTTCTTCTTGTATATCCTGAATTTGCACGCTTAATCATAAATATCTGACCGATTTTGTTTTCAGCTATAATCTTCTTCAGAGTATTTACCACTGCAAACGCACGATGCGGCTGATAGACCATGAGCTTGCGTCCAAAGCGTTTTGCCGCCTCATCCATCTCATGCACTTCGTCTATACTTTTTGCAACCGGTTTATCGCAGAATACATCCGCACCATGCTCCATGGCAATGACAGCCTGCTCTTTATGCAGATGGGTAGGCGATGCGATTACAACCAAATCCGGCTTCTCAGCATCAAGCATTTCCTTTAAATCGTTATATCCGTTAGTGCCGTATTTCTCCTTAAATTCTTCAAGACGCTCACTATTGGTATCCACTGCCGCAACAAGCTCAAATCCGTCATGAGAAATTATCTGCGGGATATGAACTGCCCAGCCTATTCTGCCCAGACCGATAACCGCTGTACGCAAAGTCTTCATAATTAAATGCTCCTTTTATCGTTTTAGGTTTTATAAAATTATATAGTATACACTTGCAGTAGTCAAGCATATGCGCTGCGGTTATTGCAAAAATTACACATTTTCACTTATCACATGCGCTTTGAGAATATTGGTAGAGCCGCTCACTCCTACCGGAACGCCGGCAGTGAGAACTGTAAGGTCACCAGGCTTTACAAGCTTGGTGCTTAGCGCCCGCTCCACTGCATGAGCAAACAGCTCATCTGTGCTGCTTTGTTCCTGCGCCATCACCGGAAGCAAGCCCCAAGACATTGACATCTGATAAAAATTCTTTTGAATCTCAGTGCATGAAATTATCGGGCACTTTGGACGATAGCTTGAAATCATACGTGCACTGTTTCCTGAGCGTGTGAAATTAATAATTGCAGCTGCGCCCAGGTCATGGGCGGTCGAGCATGTGGCATGGGCAATCGCGTTTGCAATGCTCGGCATGCGAAATCCGGGCATCTCCTTTAATTTGGCTACGTAATCAACTTCCTGCTCTGCACGTTCTGCAATGCGTGACATTGTTTTAAGGCTCTCAATAGGATATTTACCTACGGCGGTTTCGCCCGAAAGCATTATGGCGCTGGTATCGTCGTAGACAGCGTTTGCTACATCTGTGGTCTCCGCACGGGTAGGTCTGGGATTTTTTATCATGGAATCAAGCATTTGTGTTGCGGTAATTGCACGCTTTCCGGTACGGTAACACTTGCTTATGAGCTTCTTTTGGATATTGGGAAGCTCTTCAAACGGCACTTCAACGCCCATATCACCGCGGGCAATCATTATTCCGTCGCATACCTCGAGTATCTCGTCGACATTCCTGACACCGTCTCCGTTTTCAATTTTTGCTATCAACTGTATGCCACCGCCGTTGTTTGCTTCAAGGATACGCTTCATCTCCAGAATATCTGCAGCACTTCTGGTAAAAGATGCGGCAATAAAGTCAACATCCTGTTCGATGCCAAAGAGCAAATCCTGCCTGTCCTTATCACTTACAAATGGGACATTGAGCGTAATATCAGGCACGTTTACAGATTTTCTGTCAGACACGATTCCGCCGTTTTTCACGCGGCATTTAACCTCATCGCCGTTTTTTTCCTCGACTTCCATTTCAATAAGCCCATCATCAATGAGGATACGTGTACCGATTTCAACTTCCTTCGGAAGACCTTCATAGCTTATACTTGCTCTCTCTTCGTTTCCGACAATTTCTTTGGACGTAAGAGTAAAAACCTGACCGGGTGCAAGCTCCACTTTGTTTTTATCAAAAATACCCAGGCGTATTTCCGGACCCTTAGTATCAAGCATAATGCCTACAGGGGCGCAAAGACGCTCACGCACGCGTTTTACCATATCAATGCGGCGACTGTGCTCATCATATGATCCGTGGCTGAAATTGAGTCGCGCTACATTCATTCCGTTTTCTATAAGTCCGGTTATCATTTCTTCACTGTCGGTCGCAGGACCGAGAGTGCAAATTATCTTTGTTTTTCGCATAATATCTTCTCCATTCAAAGCGACAGAGGCGATTGTTAAATTTCCCTATATTTCGACACGAAATTTTAGTAGTTTTACCAATGCCATTTGTCATAAATTCATAGTATAATATCTAGGTAATTGTACCATCAATTACCATACGTGTAAAGAGGCAGAGTAGACTTTTGCGGGTCAAGTGCTGTGCGGACGGGGAGTTGCCGCATGGACGAAGGTGTAATTATTACATATTACACTGCCGTGCAAAGGTCGCATCCCGCTGTCACATAGTTGGGGCTTCCCTTCTTTGTGGCCTGGTCCGGTATATATGTTATTATACCCAGGATGCAGAAAATTTTACAAAGGAGGTTTTTTATGTCTCAAAACCGTTTGCGTACATCTTTAAATGAGCTCAGGAATGTGCGCTCCCTCACCCTCTGTGCATTGCTTATAGCAATTCACGTTTTGCTCAATATGTTTTCCTTTTACGTAGCAGGTGTAATAAAGGTGTCCTTTACTTACCTTGCCTTGGCGCTTATAGCGCTTCTGTTCGGCCCGGTAACCGCGTCATTTTCAGGTGCGGTTTGTGAAATCGTCGGGTACATGTTAAATTCAGTGGGTGCATATCACCCTGGATTTACCTTGACCACGATGCTCAGCGGGTTTGTTATGGGACTTTTCTTCTACAAGCGCGAAATTAAGATTTGGCGCATCGGTGCTGCCCGTTTGATTGTAAACTTATTCTTTAACATAGGTATAAATACAATCTGGGTAATGCAGACAGTTGGCAAAGCCTATATGGTACTTCTTCCCGGAAGGCTTTGGAAGAACCTGGTTCTTTTGCCGGTTGAAGTTTTTTTGATATACTTGGTATTCAAAGCGGTTTCTTCAGTACAAAAAAGATATTTCCCAAATAAATAAATTAAACGCCCGCAAAATGCGGGCGTTTTCGTTTTGCATTTAATCCTATCTGGCTTTTCCCAGGAAGAACAGTGCTATAGTTCCGGGTCCTGCATGAGCACCTATAACCGGGCCTATATCCGCTATATATTTAACTTCGACGTCAAAACGCTCTTTAAGCATTTGCTTCATAACTTCAACGTCCTCACTACAATCTGCGTTGCAAATGTACACAACTCCGGAATTCGGCTCAAGAGCAAGCTCTTCATATTTATCGACAATGGCTTTGAGTGCATTTTTTCTTCCGCGCACCTTTGATACGTTAATAAGATGCCCCTCATCATCCACATGGAGTACTGGTTTAATTCCGAGTGCCGCACCGAGAAGTGCCGCCGCGGCACTTACTCTGCCGCCGCGCTTTAAGTAAACTAAATCATCAACCGTAAACCAATGGCACATATTCGGGCAGATTTCAGACATATACTGCTGGAGTTCCTCAATAGTTGCACCGCTGTTTTTCTTCTCAACTGCAAGGTAAACAAGCAGGCCCTGACCTGCAGATGCGGCGAGGGTATCAACCGTTAATATTTTTCTGTCCGGATATTTTTCAAAAAGCTCTTCGGCTGCCATTCGCGCAGAATTATATGTCGTGCTCAGCCCGGATGAGAAGCCCAAGTACAAAACATCATTTCCTGCCGCAAGTTCTTCTTCAAACAAATCTTTAAACGCTTCCGAATTTATTGCGGACGTACGCGCAATTTTACCTGCACGCATTTGGTCATAAAAATACTTGGATTCCAAATCATAATTGGAGTATATCTCCTCTTCACCGTCAAACATAAATGTAAGGCAAGCGTACTTGACACCCCATTCATTTAGCACCTTTTCGGATATGTCACATCCCGAATCGGTCATTATTACATAATTGCTCATACTTCAATTCTCCTTATTTGTTTTACCGCATTATGTGCAATTTTACACTTTATAGAAAACATTATACCCATTTGATACAGACAATTCAAGAGATTGGTGTGTTTTTGATTCTATACTCTTTTTTTCTTAATTGTAGAACTCATCCTCTTGTGCTCTACCGCGAGTAGAATGCAATCAATCCTTTGGGGCACAAAGGAGTTGCTATATATGTTTTTTTGTGGTAGAATTATTTCACACTTATTTTGCATTTAGAGAAAGGTTTGTGCATATGACTAATTTAAAGCCTATTATTGCCCAAAACATTTCCTGTTTGCGTACAGCCATGGGTATGACTCAGCTTGATCTTGCCGAAAAACTCAATTACTCTGATAAAGCGATTTCAAAATGGGAGCGCGGGGAATCGGTACCGGACATTGCGGTTTTAAAGGAAATAGCTGACATTTTCGGCGTCACAATTGATTATCTTATTTGTTCAGAGCATCCTGAGCAGGCGCCTGAAGCAAAGCCTGCAATTGCACGTAAAAGGCGGAATCGAAGTTTCATAACCGGTATGAGCATTCTTTTAGTATGGCTTATTGCAGAGATAGCTTTTGTAATAACGGAATCAATTTCAGGCACTACCGCATTTTGTTTTCTTCCTTTTTTGTACGCGGTTCCTGCAACGCTCATTGTTTGGCTGATACTCAATTCCGTGTGGTTTAATAAGCGCCGCAATTTCCTGATTATATCCATGCTCATGTGGTCAGTGCTGGTAGGCTTCTATTTAACGCTGTATCTATTTGGTCTTAATATATGGCTTGTGTTTATCCTTGGTATTCCAGGTCAGGCAATTATATTCATGTGGTCAAAGCTTAATTTCGGCTCAAAATAATATTTAAAATATGAAAGGACGATTTTCTATGCTTATTATGGAAATGCTAAAGTCGGTATTTTTAGGAATAGTCGAAGGCATTACCGAATGGTTACCCATAAGTTCGACCGGTCATCTTATTCTATTTAATGAATTCATGAACAACGAAGGTTCTTTTCTTTCTTCCGACTTGTACATATACGTTATTCAGCTGGGTGCAATTTTAGCGGTTGTAACGCATTTTTTCGGCAAGCTAAACCCTTTCGCACCATCTAAATCCATGCAGGAGAAGAAAGACACATGGCAGATGTGGTTTAAGGTTATTGTGGCTTGTATCCCAGCTGCGGTTGCCGGTCTGCTATTAAACGATTACATGGAGAATTTTGAAAACTGGCAGGTTGTTTCGGCTACACTTATCCTCTACGGTATTGCATTTATTGTAATTGAGAGAATGAAGAAAAAAGAAACCGTGCATGAGATGAAGGACATGACATATAAAACCGCTGTTCTCATTGGTCTTTTCCAGGTTCTTTCCATAATCCCCGGAACATCGCGTTCAGGCTCTACTATACTTGGCGGAATGCTTCTCGGGACCTCCAGAACCGTTGCTGCGGAGTTTTCATTTTTCCTCGCAATTCCTGTTATGTTCGGCGTAAGCTTCCTTAAGATTATAACATATGACGGAATCATAAACTGGTTACTGTTAGGAATAGGAATGGTAGTTTCCTACATTGTTTCCATGCTTGCCATCAAGTTCCTGATGAACTACGTCAAAAAGCGCGACTTCAAGCCTTTCGGATATTACAGAATTATATTAGCTATAATCGTTATTCTGTATTTTACTGTCATACGCTAAAATAAAAGGTTTTGCTTTCAATAAGAAAGCAAAACCTTTTTTATATTTACTCACCGTAATTTACGTCCACCCAAACGCCTTTTTCGGCAGACTCATAAATCGCCAGAACCAAGTCAACACCACGGCGTGCGCTGTGCGCGGGAATCAGAACCTGTTTATCCTCAATAACCGCCGTTATAAAGTCCGAAACAATGGTTGTATGACCTTCCATATTTATATTCTCGGGAGTTGCACCGCTGTCAACCGCTTGTGCATTTTCATCGTCGAGCGATGTGACTTGTACGTCAAACTCCTCATCGTTTAAGCTGCGGTACAAATATGTTTTCCCCTCAGAATACAATATACTTCCCTTTTCGCACTCAATTCTCATGCGGTCGCCTTCCGGTGCACTTTCGGGCATATATGATAAGGTAGTTCCCATAAGAGTTCCATGCGCACCGTTTTTAAATTGCATAATAGCGGACGCGGTGTCTTCAACCTCTATATCACGACCAAGTGCTCCGACTTGAGCGCATACGCGTGCTACATCTCCGGTCAGGTAGAGCATCGCGTCAATACCATGGATGCCCTGGTTCATAAGGCATCCACCGCCGTCATACTTACGTGTGCCCTTCCATTTTGAAGACGTATAGTACGAATGGCTTCTGTAGCCGCGGTACTGAAATTCGACTATCTTCATTGCACCGAGCTCGTCGCTGTCAAGAATTTTTTTGGCGCGGTTTAACCCGGGTATGGTACGGTTCGGGAAGACACATCCGAGCTTAACATTCCTCCTTTCCGCTTCGTCTATCATAGCTGTCATGACATCACTGTTAATATCAAGCGGTTTTTCGCACAAAATATGCTTTCCCGCTCTGGCAAAGTCTATCGCGCACTCGCCGTGTATACCGCTGGGGGTACACAGGCAAATCATATCTATTTCAGAGTCATTTAAAAGTTCGTGATAGTCACCGACTATTTTAGGAACATTATATTTTTTCGCAAAGTCCTCACCTTTTTGGAGATTGGTACCGTAAGCCGCCGCACGGATTTCTGCTCTGCCGTCAGCGAGCAGGGCATCCGCATGGCTTCCCGCAATCATGCCGCAGCCTATTATTGCAACACCTATCTTCTTCATTTTCATTCCACCTTTCGCAGCATTATGATTTGCTACTATTGTACAGTATTTTCGTGTGCTTGGCAATATCGCCCTCTGTGTTTTGGCATTATTTTAGTGACAATAAAAGCAGTTTGTGGTAAAATATAATTAACTTAGACTCGGGAGACAGATTATGGCTGCAGAAATAAAAACAAATGTCATGCGCTTGATTGAGCAGGCAAAAATCAAATACAATCACTACTGTTACACTCACGCAAACACGACGGTCGGCACGGAAATCGCGCAAATACTCGGTCAAGATCCGAATCGCGTTTTCAAGACTTTGGTAACAGTGGGAAAATCCGGACAAAATTACGTGTTTGTAATACCCGTAAACCGCGAATTGGATTTAAAGAAGGCGGCCGTGTGCGCGGGTGAAAAGTCGATAGAAATGATAAAAAGCAAGGATTTATTAAAGCTTACCGGGTACATTCACGGCGGTTGTTCACCTATCGGTATGAAGAAGTTTTTCCCGACTGCTATCCACGAAACTGCGAAGAATTATGAAACTATACTCTTCAGTGCAGGTAAAATTGGCTATCAGGTGGAGATGTCGCCTGATGATTTATTAAAGATGATTGATTTTAAATTTTCAAGCCTCACCTGCGATTAAGAAGAAGGATATGCAAAAGCTCTATGGCATTGTTTACCATAGAGCTTTTTGTCGTTTTAGGTAAAAGGTACTTTAATCCCGCAAGCTCGGTATCGCCCGCATTGGCAGCGTTTACAAGAAGCATCTCGCCCAAGACAATGTTTTCCTTGCTCGCCCGCTCAGTGCCGTTTACAACCGCATCCCAGCGCGCCATTGACTCTTCCCATCCGTTGTACTCAATATCCGCATTTACCCGCTCAAGCGTGCGCTTGTCGCCCTGCGGCTCATATGAGAACGTTCCGTTTACAATCTCCTGCTCCATCTCGGACGCAAACTCATCTGGCACGCTGCCCGCTTCCATTATCGTCCTCGCACCGCGGCGTACTTTTGCGTTTGCGCCTGTCTTCTTCGGGACCTGTACAACTCGCGCAGGCTTCTCGCCAGGCTTCATCTCTCCGTATTCCTCGATAAGCTCACGGTACGCCTCGTTCATGCTCATGCGGGACGATTTAGAATTTTGTGAATTTCCTGCTCCGCTTTGCATATACTGTTCATACGGTACTCCTTGTATATTGACTTTTCCGTCAGTATATGTTATAGTACCTATAGAACCAAAAATGGTTGTATCCGCGGGCAATTGGAGCCCAACGCTCTGCATCCATTTTTCGGTTCTTTTTTTATTCGGATCCAAGTACATCAATTCACTGGATTCAATAAATCCGGCAGGGTTGCTATCCTTGCCATATGCACTGGCAACAACATTTAAATCTAAAAGTTCACCGCCTCTGTTGGTAGGATGCAATTCCAATGCAACCATAACTGGAGTACCATGTTCATCAACCAACTCTCCAAAAACTACTATTCGGCTATCGCTCTGCTTGGATTTTAATACAACAACTGGATTTTCAAGAATTCCAGGTACTTGTTTTATAATTTCGCGTGTCATACCTTTATGTTCTCTTAGTATTTTGGAAATCTTTTCTCCGTGCCATATTATCCCTCTATCTTTAATCCCTATGCTTTGCAAAGCCTCTGATGTTTCCCCTACGCGGAAGGTAGCTTTGCTCTTACCATCCCACGCATCTAACTGAGCGGCGAATGCAGGATTAATAGAATACTTCGCGCCCACGGTCGCGTGCTGCTCGGTTCCGTCCTGTACTGCCTGCGCGGTTTTCTCAATAGCATCGGAAAGCGCCTGTGCCATCGCGTCTAAATCTGCGGTAAGCTCGGCAAATGCTTTTTTGCCCGATGCGTCATACTTAGTTCCATTCCCCGCATAAAGCTCTTCGCGCGTCATCCATCCC
>JAZTXE010000037.1:0-1747 GCA_045636205.1 Eubacteriales bacterium | reverse complement strand
CAAGGCGAAGCATCGCCTCGCAGACATTGCGAATGTCGGTATAGTTATATACATATACTTTGCTACACTTGCTCTCAAAACGAGTACGGAAATGCGGACTGATTCCCTCACTGATAAACTCGGCAGGCCCTTTACATGGATCAATTGCAATCGCCGCTTTCGTTATAATCCCCATCTGTCCGTGGCTGCCGCAATAACCCTTGACTATGCCTCGCAAACCCGGACCCGGACCATCGGGGCAGAACCAACCTCTACCCGCATGGAGAGAGCCTGTATGGATGATTTCTCCGTTGGGAAGTACCATTTCAACACCCAAGAGATAACGGTTGGCTCGCGAGTTTGCGTGCTGGGTATGATGGTCGCCCGAAGTGCTCGTAAAGTTGGATACAACGCTGCCACCGGGACCTACCGAAGCCGCGGTATAGCTCCAACCGCGTTTACGCAGTTCCGGGTACAGCTGAACATGACGCACGCCCGGCTCTATTAGTGCATATCTGTCGGTTTCATTTATCTCGAGAATGCGGTTCATTCTGCAAAGATTAATAAGAATACTGCCTTCACGATTGGCAAAAGCATCAACGCTCGCGCCCGAGATCGTAGGAACAAAAATAATCCCATATTGATTGCAAATCTTAATGATTTCCGCAACCTCTTCGGTACTGCGCGGCATAATGATCGCATCTGCGGAATTATACTCAAAAGGTATCTCAGGAGTTTTTACACGGTTGCCCGCAAGCACAAATTCCTTGGCGCTGATATTCTCCGCTCCTACAACCGCTTCAAGGGCAGCATATGCTGTGTCAGAAATTCTCATACGCAACCTCCTTAAAGACTATCCGCCAAAAGAACAGACAAATCGGCATAAGGAATAGAATTTTCACCGTTCACGTCAAGCGCATCCTGACAGAACGGGCAAGAGGACACAAGCAGCTCAGCGTCAACAGACAAGGCTTCGCGGCGGCGTTCATCGGCGGTCTTAACAGCAAGCTGAGGATTTACGGAAGCGGTTCCCCCGCCTGCTCCGCAGCAGAAGCTTTCTTCCATATTCCGCGGCATTTCAAGCAATTCCACGCCGGGCATGGCTTTGAGTACCTCGCGTGGCGCGGAATACTGACCGTGTTCACCGCGTCTCCACTGCTTTTCGGGCTCATGTATGCCATAGGGCTTAATGATTCCTTCCCAGTGAACATAAGGTTCGGAAAGTCGCCCAAGCATACACGGGTCATGGTATGTTACACGAAGCACCTTTTCTTGCGCTTTTGGCTGAAGCTTGCCATCACGCAGGAGCTCAGCTGCAATTTCGCTTATATGCACTGTATCAAATTCAGTATCAACGAAACGAGGATAAATGGAGCGGAAAGAACCGTAACATTCAGCGCAGACCGTAATGATTTTTTTAACACCGCGAGCAGCAAATGTTTCACAGTTGCGTCGAATAAGCTTCTCCGCTTCGGCTCGCTGCCCCGTACGCCAGAGACCGCTGCCGCAGCACCACTCTTCTTCACGAAGCAACCGGAACCTAACTCCGCCCTTTTGCAATATTTTTATGGCTGCAAGTATATTTTCGGGATGACGATATGCAGAGCATCCCGCAAAAAGCACGATATCGCAATCATTTTCTTCTATATCAATACCATCCAAAAAGGCGAAACGCTCCTCGTGAGGCAAACCGTAGATGTTATGCTCAGCTTCAATATTTCTCGCAGTTTCCTGAAGCACCTCCGGCATGTATCCTGCCTCGGCGCAA
>JAZTXE010000036.1:0-20163 GCA_045636205.1 Eubacteriales bacterium | reverse complement strand
TGCTTCGCACTGAGGCAGTGAATGTGAAATGGGAGCATAGCTCAGCTGGGAGAGCATCTGCCTTACAAGCAGAGGGTCACGGGTTCGAGCCCTGTTGTTCCCACCATCACATGGCCCGGTAGTTCAGTTGGTTAGAACGCTAGCCTGTCACGCTAGAGGTCGTGGGTTCGAGCCCCATCCGGGTCGCCAGTTTGCCTCTGTAGCTCAGTTGGTAGAGCAGGGGACTGAAAATCCCCGTGTCGTTGGTTCGATTCCGACCGGAGGCACCATTTAATGCGGGAGTGACTCAGTGGTAGAGTGTCACCTTGCCAAGGTGAAAGTCGCGAGTTCGAATCTCGTCTTCCGCTCCATAAGCGACAGGAGTGTTTTTTATTTTCGCTCCTGTCGTGTAATATTATCAGTTACTTTTACATAAGTTAATATAAACGGCGCCATAGCCAAGTGGTAAGACAGAGGTCTGCAAAACCTCGATTCCCCAGTTCAAATCTGGGTGGCGCCTCCAGAAAAAAAGACATTTTTCGACAAAGAAAAATGTCTTTTTTCATTGATATAAATCTCTTTCGAGATTTTCGATATGTCATAAATGACTCGATATGTGCTGACGTACTCGATATGTCGTTAACGCGACGAGGTTTATTTCATATCGAGTTTTGAGTGTAACGAAAAATATATCGAATTTACGAAAGCAAATATATCACATGAGCGGAAGCGAGTATATCGCCTGAAATCTATGCATTTATTTTGTACACGGAAGCCAGAAAATCAGTACACCTCTTTGTTACTGATTTTCTGGCTTTATTACTCAATTAAAAATTAACTAAGTATTCTTCCTTATTAAATTGAAATACTATAATCAGAGGTGAATGCATGAAATCATTATGGAATAATATTAAAAAATCAAAATTTGATACGATGCAAGGCGATGTACAAACCGATGTTTTAATTATCGGGGGAGGTTTATGCGGTATATTGTGTGCACATATGTTAAAAAATTCAGGCGTGGACTGTGTTTTGGTTGAAGCAGACAAAATATGTGCAGGAATAACAAACGAAACCACTGCTAAGATTACATTTCAGCACGGTCTGATATACAATAAAATAATAAAAAAATACGGTGTTGAAAAAACTCAACTTTATTATCAAAGCCAAAAAAACGCATTCGATATATTGACAAAGCTTGCAGGTAATATGGACTGTGATTTTGAAACTTGTAATTCTTTTGTTTATTCTTTGAATGACTCGGCTGCAATTGAAAACGAGGTAAATGCATTAAAAAGAATCGGATGCGATGCGCAGTTTTGCGAGAATACAGAGTTGCCGTTCAGCATTGCGGGAGCTGTAAAAATAACAAATCAGGCAAAATTTCATCCGTTAAAATTTGTCTATGCAATAGCCAAAGAATTGAAAATATACGAAAACACCAAAGTAGTTGACTTAAAATCAAATGTGGCAATTACTGACAAGGCAACTATAAAGCCTGAAAAAATAATTGTTGCAACGCATTTTCCTTTTGTCAACAAGCATGGATGGTATTTTCTTAAAATGTATCAGCATAGGTCCTATGTACTTGCGCTTAAAAATGCACAAAGTATTAGAGATATGTATGTTGATGAAGCAATGAATGGTTTATCTTTCAGAAGTTATGGTGATTATTTGCTTCTTGGCGGTGGAAGTCATCGCACCGGTAGTCCGGGCGGTAATTGGGAGGAACTTGTGAGTTTTACAAAAAAGCATTACCCGCAAGCACGCGAAGTCAACAGATGGGCAACTCAGGACTGCATGACTCTTGATTCTATTCCTTACATTGGCAAGTATTCAAAATTAACACCGGATTTGTATGTGGCGACAGGATTTAACAAATGGGGAATGACATCTTCAATGCTTTCTGCCATGATTTTAACGGATATGATATGCGGTAGAAAAAACGAATATGAAGAAGTGTATTCTCCGAGTAGAGGTATACTTCACCCGCAACTTGCAGTGAATATGCTTGAATCGTTAAAGGGACTTATTACACTTAAAACACCGAGGTGTCCTCATATGGGATGTGCGTTGAAGTACAATAAAAATGAACATTCATGGGATTGTCCGTGTCATGGTTCGAGATTTGATGAAAACGGTAAATTGATAAATAACCCAGCAACGAAAGATAAGAATAATTTAATTTGAAAAGTCCATTACTCCAACAGAGACTTTATAAATTGTCTGTTGGAGTAATTTTTATCTGCGCAAGCGTTATGATTGTCAAGTGTTTTGCTTTATTTAAATTTAAACTTGGAATAACGAGTTTTTTTATGAATGTTGATAATTGTATTCACACATGCACGATGGTATAATATGTAAATGTCAGGAAACTTTTTTAAAAGGAGAAATATCAATGAAAAAGTCAGTTGCTCAAATTATGAGCAAGGTTATACTTACAGATAGGACAGTTAATATAAAGCTTTTAGGCGACTCCATTACTCACGGTGTAGGTGGAACTGGTTTTGAGCAGAACGGTGAGCCAATTGTTGAAGATTTCGCGCGCAATAAAGACGGATATTGCTGGGCAAAGATGTTCAAAGAACATATGGAGAAACAGTTTAATTGCACAGTTACCAATAATGCATGTACGGGTACTACGATAGAGTTTATTATTAATAATTTTAATAGGCTTGTTGATGAAGAAGACGATATTATAATATGTACAATAGGAACCAACAACCGTCATCAGCTTTTTGCGGATGGCCCCAAAAACAAAAAACGCGAACATATGGAAAATTTTTACAATAGTATTATTAGATTGAACTATATGTTTGAAGAAGCAAGAAAAGATGTGATTTTTGTTGCAAATATTCCGGCTTCTGCAGAGAATGAGAAAGACGGTACGGATTATTGGAGAATTTTCCATATGAATGATGTCAATGACATATATATGAAAGCATCAGTAGAATATGGCTTTCCGTTAATAAGCATGTATTTGCGGTTTCTTGAATATTGCGAAATGAAAGATATAAGTGTTGATTCTCTTCTCGCCGATGGACTGCATCCCAATGATAAGGGGTATGAGGTTATGTTTAAGCTTATCTTGAATGAATTAGGCATAGGAAGACAGATTTAGAGGTGTTGAATTTGAAAACTTTTTTAAAATTAGATTCAAAACAAAGAAATAGAGCCGCGTTGTTAATCTTTTTAGCATGGCTTGTATATATGACATCTTATCTCGGTAAGGTCAATTACTCTGCTAACATCACGCAGATTATCGATTTTTACGGTGTATCCAAGGCGCAAGCTGGTATTGTTCCGACCTTTTTCTTTTTTGCTTACGGAATTGGTCAGGTTTTTAATGGTCTGTTTTGCAGACGATATAATATTAAATGGATGATTTTCGGCAGTTTAGTCATATCAGCAACCATAAATCTCATTATTGCTATTAGTTCTGATTTTTATATCATAAAATGGTTATGGCTGATAAATGGCTTTATATTATCCATACTTTGGCCGACGCTTATAAGATTACTCTCAGAGGCACTACCTAAAAAATCTTTGGGCACTTCCAGTGTAGTTATGGGTACGACCGTAGCAACAGGAACTTTGATAATTTATGCACTCAGTTCGTTGTACGTGGCATTTGGCAAGTTTAAGCTCTCTTTTTATACGGCAGGAGTTGTAGGCATTGCAGTAGCACTTATATGGCTCTTCTTATACAATAAAGCTGTAACCGGAGCAGAAAACGAAAAAGCGGCTGAGCCGGACGATGAGGTAATTGAGATTGAAGCCCCTGCGCAAGAGGGGGCGACAATTGGTGAAAAGAAAGCCCTCTTTACAACTATATATGCACTATGCTTTTTCGCGATTGGTGTTAATCTGATAAAAGATGGTTTGACGACATGGGTGCCTTCTATTTTAAAAGAAGAGTTTATGATGAGCGATTCGCTTTCTATTCTTTTAACTCTGTTACTACCGGTTCTGGCGGTATTCAGCAATTTATTTGCGTTGAAAGTACATAATAAAATTCCGGATTATATAAATCACTGCGTAGCGGTTTTTGCAGGTGTTGCCGTATTCATAGGTCTTATTATCGGTAGTTTGTCACTCGGTTTCGTATCATTTATGCTAATCGGCTTAATTGCTGCAAACTTTTTGGCATCAAGTTTAAATAGTTTGATCACAAGTATTTTTCCGCTGTTTATGAGAGGAAAGGTGGATTCCGGATTGTTTGCCGGAATTTTAAATGGGTTCTGTTATGTCGGAAGTACGATAAGCGCATATGTACTCGGTGCGATCGCGGATAATTTCGGTTGGACATATGTTTTTCTTACATTGCTCGGATTCTGCGTTTTATCATTTGTTGTTTGGATAGTTTACCAATGCCTGAAACGCAGCAAGAAAGAAAAAATGAATTAAATCTAAAAAAGATTTGTCATGCCGACAAATCTTTTTTAGTATAGCTGACTTTTGAATGAAGAATTGTTGACAAACTTTTTTTTGTGTGATAAAATACGATAAAAGCGATGAACGGAAAAAAGTAAGCTGCGTATGGAGCAAAGAGAGACGGCGGTTGGTGTAAGCCGGAGTCCTGAGGTTGTCTGAATACGTTCCGGGAGCTGCAAAGGGGAAGTTTTGTATTAAATCAACTTTTGTCGGTTGCGCCCGTGACAGCGCTCGAGTAGCATGGTAGTACGGTTTTTATTTATGTTTACTCAATGAGGCAGATCACCGTGAGGTGTCTGTAAACTGAGGTGGTAACACGGCTTTTTTGTCCGTCCTCTGATTTATTTCAGGGAGACGGTTTTTTTTTTGCCTTCCGTCTTCATGGAAAACAAAATATTTATTATGGAAGGATGGTAAAAATGGCAGTAAAAATTATTTTGTTGGTCGTGTTCTTTGGTATTATGTTAGGTGTAGGCTTCTATTGTAAGAGGCATACGACGGACGTTTCCGGCTTCGTTCTAGGTGGCAGAAGTGTAGGTCCGTGGCTTACCGCGTTTGCGTACGGAACATCTTACTTCTCGGCGGTTATTTTTGTAGGTTATGCAGGTCAGTTCGGTTGGAAGTTTGGAATTGCATCCACTTGGATTGGTATAGGAAATGCACTTATAGGCTCACTTCTTGCATGGGTAATCCTGGGTCGCAGAACCAGACTTATGACGCAGCATCTTGACTCTTCAACAATGTCTGAGTTCTTTGGAACACGCTATGACAGCAATGCTCTTAAAGTTATTTCTTCGATTATCATATTTGTGTTCTTAATCCCGTATACCGCATCGCTCTATAACGGACTTTCGCGTCTTTTTGCGATGGCGTTTAATGTTGATTACGCGGTTTGTGTTATTATAATGGCGATACTTACCGGTATTTATGTCATTGCAGGTGGCTACATGGCTACTGCGATAAACGATTTTATACAGGGAATTATAATGCTCGGCGGAATTGTAGCTGTTATTGCAGCGGTTCTCAATTTAAACGGCGGATTCATGGGTTCTTTGGATGCACTTGCGAAGGTTTCCGACCCGGCTGTTTCTACGACTCCAGGGGTATTTGCATCGTTCTTTGGACCAAATCCGACAGAACTTTTAGGTGTCGTGCTCCTGACTTCTCTCGGAACATGGGGACTTCCGCAGATGGTCCAGAAATTCTATGCAATTAAGAGTGAAAAGGCTATTAATAAGGGAACGATTATTTCGACAATCTTTGCTCTTATCGTCGCAGGCGGATGTTACTTCCTCGGTGGCTTCGGAAGAATAGTAGAGGTTCATAACATCACCGGTGCTAACGGCGCAATTATTTACGATGCTATTATCCCTGCTATGATTGAGCAGTTACCTGAGGTTCTTATAGCGATTGTTATTATTCTGGTTCTCTCGGCTTCGATGTCAACTCTTTCGTCCTTGGTTCTCGCGTCAAGCTCAACTGTAACGATTGACCTTATCAAAGATAATATTGTAAAAAACATGAGTGAGAAAAAACAGGTTTCTGTTATGAGGGTCTTAGTTGTTATCTTCATAGCTGTTTCGGCTGTGATTGCTATTATGCAATATAAGAGCGCAAGCAACTTCATTGCACAGCTTATGGGAATTTCGTGGGGCGCGCTTGCGGGTGCATTCCTTGCACCGTTCCTCTACGGTTTGTACAGTAAAAAAACAACCAAAGCTTCGGTCTACGTTTGTATGTTCTTTGGTGCGGGAATAATGGCTCTCAATATGCTCTTCAGAGGGGCGTTCCCGACTATTCTTCAGTCGCCGATAAACTGCGGTGCATTTGCGATGCTTGCAGGACTTGTCATTGTGCCGGTTGTAAGCCTCTTTACAAAGAAGCTTGATAAAGAAAAAGTAGATGCCATGTTCTCGTGCTATGAAAATCAGGTGGTTACTACCGCTAAAGATACGCTTGGCGACTAAAAATATTTAATAAATGCGATGATTTTTATTTCTGCATTTTATGCCTTTATAAAAGGAAAGGGGAAATAATTGTGCCTATTACAGATTTTCTTGAAAGAAATGCCAGATTGCATCCGAATGATGTAAGTCTCGTCGAGGTTAATCCTGCAAATCAGCCGGGGACTGATGTTTCATGGCGTGAGTATAGCCTCATTGAATCCTCAAGCGAAGGAAAGTACAGACGCGAACTTACATGGAAAGAATTTGATACAGCGGCAAACCGCTTTGCAAATCTTCTTTTAACACGTGGAGTGAAAAAGGGAGACAAAGTGGCAATTCTTATGATGAATTGCATCGACTGGTTGCCGATATATTTCGGAATTCTGAAATCAGGCGCGATTGCGGTTCCTATGAACTTCAGGTTTTCTGCAGATGAGATTGAGTATTGCTCGGATCTTGCAGATATTTCAATCTTGGTTTTCGGACCTGAATTTACAGAGCGCCTTGAAAAGGTTTTACCAAAACTCAGAATTAAACACTATTTCTATGTAGGTGAGGATACACCGTCTTTTGCAGATAATTACCAGAATATGATAACTTATTGTTCATCTGTTGCTCCTGCAGTTGAGATTGACGACGAGGATGACGGTGCTATTTATTTCTCTTCCGGAACCACTGGATTCCCCAAGGCAATTCTCCACCGCCACAGAGCACTTGTTGCCTCATGTCAGGTTGAACAAAAGCATCATTCACAGAGCAGGGAAGATGTGTTCCTGTGCATACCTCCGCTTTACCATACCGGAGCAAAGATGCATTGGTTCGGCTCGCTTATTTCCGGCTCAAAAGCTGTAATTTTAAAAGGCATTAAACCTGAATGGATTCTACAAACCGTATCAGATGAAAAAGCGACTATTGTCTGGCTTCTTGTGCCGTGGGCACAGGATATACTTGATGCAATAGAACGCGGAGAAATAAAACTCTCCGATTACAGACTTTCACAGTGGAGACTTATGCATATCGGTGCTCAGCCGGTACCTCCGTCGCTTATTAAGCGTTGGAAAGAAGTCTTCCCGAATCATGAGTATGACACCAACTACGGTCTTAGTGAGTCTATCGGTCCGGGTGCGGTTCACCTGGGTGTTGAGAATATTCACAAGGTCGGCGCAATTGGTATCCCGGGATATAATTGGCAGGTCAAAATAGTAAACGATGAAGGCAACGAAGCTGCACAGGGCGAGGTCGGTGAACTCTGCCTTAAGGGTGACGGAGTAATGAAATGCTACTATAAAAACCCCGAAGCAACACGCGAGGTGCTTACACCTGACGGATGGCTCTATACCGGAGACGTAGCGCGGCAGGACGAGGATGGCTTCATCTATCTGGTTGACCGCAAGAAGGACGTAATCATCGTTGGCGGTGAAAACATATATCCCGTGCAGATTGAGGATTTCCTCCGTGCGCATGAAAAAGTAAGTGATGTCGGTGTTATAGGCTTGCCGGATGAGAGACTCGGCGAGATTACAGCGGCTATTATCCAGCTAAAGGACGGCATGACGGCAACGGAAGAGGAAATACGCGAATACTGCATGGCACTTCCGAGGTACAAACGTCCCAAACAAATTGTTTTTGCAGATATTCCGAGAAATGCGACGGGTAAAATCCAAAAGAACGCACTGCGTGAAAGATACGGCGCAGCAAGACTTGTTGAAGCAGAAACCACAAAGTGAAAATAAACCACGACTGTTACTCTGCAGTCGTGGTTTTGTATATCATCGGTAATTTAAGTATTCCATAAAACGCTTTGCAGCAAGAGATGCACTCTTTCTGCTTTTAAATGCAAGACCTATATCTCGCCATGCAGGGACATCAAGCTCTTTGGCGACTATTTTATACGGAACGCGCTTTAGAATAAGCTGGGGAAGTATGCTTATGCCTAAACCGCTTTCTACCATGGACATGATTGCATAGTCATCCCAAGTCGTAAAATGAACTTTAGGAGTAAGGTTGTTTCTTTCGAAAATTTCCGAAACCTCAGCTTTTGCACCTTTCTCAAGCAGCATAAACGGTTCATCGCAAAGGGCGGTTACCGAAACTTTATCGCAAGCGCAGAGCGGATGGTTTTGAGGCAGTATTGCAACAAGCTTCTCGCGCTGTAAAAATATCGTTTCAAGCTCCGGGTGAGTGGGTAGACGTATAAACCCGCAGTCCACACTGCCATTTAAAATCCACTCCTCAATTTCGGTGTAATCGCCGAGCAAAAGTTCGTATGCAATGTTTGGATATGCTTTTTGAAACTCTTTTATTATGCTTGGAAGCCAGTGCGTAGCAACGCTTGAGAATGTTCCGATCCTGATAATGCCCGATTGTAATCCGTTTAATTCGTCTATTTGATTTTGAAGTTTTTCATAGTCGTTTACTACACTTTTGGCAAGCGGCAGGAGCTTTTTACCATCAGAGGTGAGCTTTACACCACCTTTGTTGCGCTCAAGCAAGATAACCTGCCACTCCTTTTCAAGGTCGTTTATCATTCGGCTTATGCCGGACTGGGAATAGTGCAGTAGCTCGGATGCCTTTGTGAAGCTTCCGCATTCAACGGTTTTTACAAAGGCAATATATTTTTGAATGTTCATATCCATAAAGCTAACCCTCATTTAACATCTGTTTTTGTAATAATTATCATGAAAAATATTTACTTTTCTCATTATTGTAAATATGATACAATATATAGGAAAAAAATGCAAGCGGGAGTAAAGATATATTTATTTAAGCTTGTAAAAATTATTATGTCAGGAGTTGATGTTATGAGGATTTCAGAGGTAGCAGTATTTGTTTTATACTTCCTCGGCATGCTTGGTATAGGTGTGTATTTCTTCGTAAAGCAGAAGGACGGTGGCGAGAAAACATATTTTCTCGGCGGTAGAAAAATGGGTGCATGGGTAGGTGCACTTTCAGCAGGTGCATCAGACATGAGCGCATGGGTGCTTATGGGACTTCCTACATCTGTGTACGCTTTGGGTTTGGGTCAGGTTTGGATACCTGTCGGTCTTGCTATCGGTTATACGATAAGCTGGTTGGTTCAGGCACCGAGACTTCGTAAGTTCTCAATCGTGGCAAACGATTCCATAACCATACCGCAGTATCTGACTAACAGATTTTTGTCTAAGTCAAAGGCATTGCAGGTAATATGCGCGGTTATTTTCCTTGTTGCGTATACTATTTACGCAGCATCAAGCGTAAAGGCTTGCGGAACTTTGTTTAACACTGTTATTGGTATTGACCAGACAGTTGCAATGTACATAGCTGCATTCATTATTATCGGTTATACATTCCTTGGCGGTTTCTCCGCTGTTTGCTGGACTGACTTTGTTCAGGCTCTGCTTATCATAGGTGCAATGTTTATCGCACCTATATTTGCAACCTCTATGATTGAGGTGGCTTCTGTTTCAAATATTGAGCCGGGTTACTGGAACGCATTTTCAAGCTGGAAGGACATCGCTTCCGGTCTTGCATGGGGACTTGGTTACTTTGGTATGCCGCATATCATTATCCGCTTTATGTCCATCAGATCTCATAAAGAACTGAAGAAGTCTGCAAAAATTGGTATTGCATGGACGGTTCTCATCGTTATCTTTGCAGCACTTATCGGCATTATCGGACGTATGTATTTAGGATATGATCAGCACGTTGTAGATAATTCGCTTGTATTCATCAACATGGTTCGCGAGATATTCCCGGGCGAGCTCTTGGGTATCATCTCCGGCTTGTTGCTCTCTGCGGTTCTCGCAGCTTCTATGAGCACGGCAGATAGCCAGCTCCTTTCTGCAGCTTCTGCGTTTGCAAGTGACTTATATAAGCCGGTATTTCGTAAGAATAAGGCAAGCGATAAGGAAATGCTTTGGGCAGGACGTTTTGTTGTTCTTGCAGTTGCGATTGTGGCACTTATCATTGCCGCAAATCCGAATGCAGGCTCAATCATGGACATGGTTTCAAACGCATGGGGTGTATTTGGTGCAGCATTCGGTCCGACCATTATGCTCAGCTTGTTCTGGAAGCGCTTTAACTTCAAAGGAGCGGTTGCCGGTATCTTGGTTGGTGCGATAGTTGATATTGGCTGGCTTGTTCTCTTCTCGAGCTTTGGCCTTTACGAGCTGTTGCCTGGTTTTGTTGCAGGCCTTATAGCAGCGGTAGTTGTAACGCTCTGCACTGAGAAACCGTCAGAAGAAGTCGAAGTACTCTTTGATAAAGCCGTCGCTTACGACGAATAATTATTATAAGATATAAAAGCTAACCGATGTAAAAAATCGGTTAGCTTTTTCTCAACTACAAGGCAGGTTAAATTATGTTTATAATGCTTTTGATTTTAATATTCCTGTTTTTTCTTATAACATATGTGACGTATTATATAACGTTTTTTTCGTCGCCTGTTAACAGGGAAGATATAATGTCTTTACCACCTGGGAAACAATTTAAAGAAAAAAGTGAAGAAATGGGAAGAATTATACGCGAGCTTGAGGCAGTCCCGTTTGAAAAGGTGAGTACTACATCTTTTGATAAGTTAAAACTTGTTGCTAGGTATTATCATGTTAAAGACGGTGCACCGCTCCACATTCAATTCCACGGATACCGCGGCAGCGGCGTGCGTGATTTCTGTGGTGGCAATAAGATAGCGCGCGAAATGGGGCATAATGTTCTCCTTATTACTCAACGCGCAAGCGGTGAAAGTGAAGGAAGAACAATAACTTTTGGAATAAAAGAATGCCGCGACTGCTTGTCATGGATAGAATATGCCATTGCGCGCTTTGACTCGGATATTCAGATGATTTTATCCGGCATTTCAATGGGGGCAGCAACCGTATTAAAAGCATCAGGCGAAGCTTTGCCTGCAAATGTTGTTGGAATTATAGCGGACTCACCGTATTCATCTGCGCAAAAAATTATAAAAAAAGTGTGTAAGGATATTGGCTTGTCACCCCGTATCGTCTATCCGTTTATTAAAATTGGCGCAAAACTCTACGGGGGAATAGATATAAAAGACGGCGATGTACTCTGCGCAGTTAAAGCAAGTACAAAACCTATTTTAATTATCCATGGTGATGACGATAGATTTGTGCCATATCATATGAGCCATGAAATTTTGCAACATTGCGGAGATAACGCTCTGCTCGAAGTATTTAAAGGCGCAGGACATGGACTGAGTTATATAACAGATGAAGAACGCTACAAGAAAATAATAGTTGATTTTGTCAGTAGATGTCTGCAACGTTAAAAACACCTTTGAAAAATCAAAGGCATTTTTGGCGATATTTGTCATTCAGTGTTGAATTTTTTTCATATATGTTTTATACTATGTCAGGTGTTTAATATTGTCATCTGCAAGCCTGCCATTACGTCTAATGCTTTTTTGCCGGAATCTTCATTATTTGATGCAACGCAGGCTGCATCAATAATAATTTCAGCCTCAGGCAGTGCTGCCTTTGCAATTACCGCGTTGGATATAACGCATATATCGGTTACAACTCCTACGAATTCTATTTTGTCATATTGATTTTTAAGAAGGAAATTTGCAAGGTCTATCGAGCCAAAGCAGTGCTTGGATATAGTGTAATCACTTTTTAAACGGAGATTAGCTACGTTTCCGTACAGCTGCCAACCGTCACCTTGGTCAATACAATGCGCTATGGGTAAATTACGGCCTTCTTGGGTTGATGAATAGTTTTCAAAATGTGTATCAAATGTGAAGAGGACATCTGAACCTTCAGCATGATATTCTTCAATCTTCCTGCAAATGGCACCTTCTATTTCGCGTGCACCTGGAAACCCCAGACTTCCGCATACAAAATCATTTTGATAATCAACAACTACAAGCAGTTTTTTCATGGATAGAAGACCTCACGTTCTTTTAGATAATACTTATTGGTGTTATTATACCGGAAAATAAGAGTTTAAACAAGTTTTAAATAAAGGAGAGCGCGATGAAAAATAAGATTATTGCTCTGTTTGAAGCTTTTATGTATTATATTATATATTTGTTTTCCGGCATTTTAGGGAATATTGCCGCAGTAGCTGTTTCCGCCGTGATTATCGGTTTTGAGTACATATCAAATCATATGCAGGCGGCAAACACAGAGTTTTTTAACGAAGTCATGAACCTTGTTAAATCAGAACTCGCCCTCGGTATATTATTATCAAATCTCACTGTGTTATTAATATATTGGCTGGCATGTAGCAGTAAGGGTATAAAGTTTTCAAAATATATTGGTATGCACGGATTGAATTTTATAAATGCGCTTGCTTCGGTTGCTACAGGTTTTGTCGCCCACGGTCTTATTACGGGTGTATTGGAAAATTTAAAACCAATGACCGATGTTATCGCGCAGTATGAGCAGCAGATGGAATGGATGCAAGAAGGAAATGTTTTTCTACTTTTAGCCGTTACATTGATTGTTGCACCTATTGTTGAGGAAATTGTGTTCAGAGGTGTGCTTATTTCTTCACTTGGTAAGGTAATAACACCTATAGGCGCGTTGATTGTCACATCCGTTCTGTTTGGAATCTCCCACGGTAATATCGTGCAGGGGCTGTATTCTTTTCTCCTTGGTCTTGTTTTAGGTTTTGTAAGAATACGCAGCCGAAATTTGTCTAATTCAATTTTGATGCATATAACCTTTAATGCATCAAATGTAATAACGGCGGGATTTGGTCTCTCCATAACATGGATGTCGCCATGGGCAATTGCTGTGATATTGGTGATTTTGGTGTGGCTTTCAAGTAAACCAAGACGAATTAATGCATAAAATATGCATAAAAAATGTTTTCTTCCTATTTTTAGCAGAAAATTAAAAAAAAAGCGTGCAATCAATGTAGATGTATGGTATAATATATCTACTGATTTAATCAATATTAATGAAGGAGGATGTTTAATGACAAAATTCGTGTACATGTTTTCCGAGGGTAACGCTACGATGAGAAACCTTCTCGGCGGCAAGGGTGCAAACCTTGCTGAAATGACTGCTATCGGTCTTCCGGTTCCGCAGGGCTTTACAATTACTACTGAAGCCTGCACACAGTATTATGAAGATGGTCGCAAAATCAACGATGAAATCCAGGCTCAGATTATGGAGTTCATCGGCAAAATGGAAGAGGTATGCGGCAAGAAATTCGGTGATAAAGAAAATCCGCTGCTTGTATCCGTACGTTCAGGCGCAAGAGCTTCCATGCCGGGTATGATGGATACCATATTAAACCTCGGTCTTAATGAGGATGTTGTTGAAGCAATGGCTGCAAAAAGCGGAAACGCAAGATGGGCTTACGATTGCTACAGAAGATTTATCCAGATGTATTCTGACGTAGTTATGGAAGTCGGTAAGAAGTATTTCGAGCAACTTATCGACGAAATGAAAGAATCTAAAGGCGTAAAAAATGATATTGACCTGACTGCCGAGGACCTTAAAACTCTTGCAGAGCAGTTTAAAGCTGAATATAAATCAAAAATTGGTAAGGATTTCCCATCTGACCCGAAAGAACAGCTCATGGGTGCAGTAGAAGCGGTATTCCGTTCATGGGATAATCCGCGTGCTAACGTTTACCGCCGTGACAATGATATTCCGTATTCATGGGGTACTGCGGTTAACGTGCAGATGATGGCGTTTGGTAATATGGGCGATGATTGCGGTACCGGTGTTGCATTTACTCGTGACCCGGCAACAGGTGAGCCCGGCCTTATGGGCGAGTTCCTTGTAAACGCACAGGGCGAGGACGTTGTTGCAGGTGTACGCACTCCGATGCCTATTGGTCAGATGGCTGAAAAGTTCCCGGAGGCATTTGAAGAGTTTAATAAAGTTTGCAAAATTTTGGAAGACCATTACAGAGACATGCAGGATATGGAGTTTACCATTGAGAATAGAAAACTCTATATGTTGCAAACTCGTAACGGCAAGAGAACTGCTAAGGCAGCTCTCAAGATTGCATGCGACCTTGTTGACGAGGGCATGATTGATAAGAAAAAAGCAGTTGCAATGATTGACCCGAGAAACCTTGACACACTCTTGCATCCGCAATTTGATGCAAAAGCACTTAAGGCTGCTACTCCGATGGGTAAAGGTCTGGGTGCATCTCCGGGTGCAGCTTGCGGTAAAGTTGTATTTACTGCTGAAGATGCTGAGGCATGGAACGCAAGAGGCGAGAAGGTTGTTCTCGTGCGTCTTGAAACCTCACCTGAGGATATTACAGGCATGAAGGCTTCTCAGGGTATCCTTACAGTCCGTGGTGGCATGACTTCCCATGCAGCTGTTGTTGCACGCGGTATGGGTACTTGCTGTGTATCCGGCTGCGGTGACATTAACATGGATGAAGAGAATAAAAAGTTTACCCTTGGCGGTAAAACATATAACGAAGGCGATTATATCTCAATCGACGGTTCAACCGGCAATATTTATGATGGTATTATCCCGACGGTTGATGCGGAAATAGCAGGCGAATTTGGAAGAATTATGGAGTGGGCAGATGAGTTCAGAACCCTTAAGGTGAGAACCAACGCAGATACTCCTGCAGATGCTAAAAAAGCTCGTGAGCTTGGCGCAGAAGGTATTGGTCTTTGCCGTACAGAGCACATGTTCTTTGAGGCTGAGAGAATTGCAGCTTTCCGTGAAATGATTTGCTCAGATACTGTCGAGGCAAGAGAGGCTGCACTTGACAAAATTCTCCCGTATCAGCAGGGCGACTTTGAGAAGCTTTACGAAGCTCTTGAAGGAAATCCGGTTACAATCCGTTTCCTCGATCCTCCGCTTCATGAGTTTGTTCCCACTGAAGAGGCTGATATTGAAGCTCTCGCAAAGACTCAGGGTAAAAGCGTTGCTGATATAAAAGCAATTATCGCATCTCTCCATGAGTTTAACCCGATGATGGGACATCGCGGCTGCCGTCTTGCAGTAACATATCCCGAAATTGTAAAGATGCAGACAAAGGCGGTTATCCGTGCGGCTATCAACGTCAAAAAGGCACATCCGGATTGGAATATCGTTCCTGAAATTATGATTCCGCTTGTAGGCGATAGCAAAGAGCTTAAATATGTTAAGAACGATGTTGTTGCTACTGCTGACGAGGAAATTTCAAAGGCAGGTATTGACCTTAAGTACGAGGTCGGTACAATGATTGAGATTCCGAGAGCTGCTCTTACTGCTGACGATATAGCAAAGGAAGCTGAGTTCTTCTGCTTCGGTACAAACGACCTTACTCAGATGACCTACGGCTTCTCACGTGACGATGCTGGTAAGTTCCTTGACGCTTATTACAGCGCAAAGATTTTTGAGAATGATCCATTTGCAAAGCTCGACCAGACCGGTGTCGGCAAGCTTATGGAAATGGCTGTCTCTATGGGTAAAAAGGTGCGTCCGGAAATTCACTGCGGTATTTGCGGCGAGCACGGCGGTGACCCGGTATCCGTTGAGTTCTGCCATCAGATTGGCCTTGATTATGTATCCTGTTCACCGTACCGCGTGCCGATTGCACGTCTTGCGGCAGCTCAGGCTCGCATAAAAGAGCTTTAATACATGGTAAAATCAATTATTACTAAAAAGCAAAATTAAACACAAAAAAGACCTTGCGAGAGAGAAATCCTTCAAGGTCTTTTTTGTTAAGAAATATGATGAAACTTTTTGTACTCAAAATAAACACATTTGAGACACGGTTTCGGCTGAAGCGGTAACTATAGCTAAATTATAAACGGTGCCCTTAAACCTTAAAATAGGTCACATATCTCTTATGTTCTGCAATTGACGAACTACTGAAAGTCGCTTATAATGTTCCTAAAAAATCAGGAAAGGATTTAAATTATGGCACAGAGAAGAATTTATGTAGACAAGACGGAAATTGTGTTTTTAGTTCCTACAAAAAACAATACGGCAAGATATAACTTGTCAGCAAGTGATATAATTCGTATTCAGTTTGATAAGAGTGTTACAAATATTCTAGGATTTATCAAAAGTGAAATCGAAACAATTACTGTTGTTTCCGGAAAAACGGGTGCACCGATAGTTTATAAAAGAAATCAGAATAAAAAGTATTTTGATACATATAAATGTGAACTTGAAAAATTTGCAAAACAGAACTATGTTACATTTGCAGATAAAACCAAAGATTCAGAAGAATAAGTTCAGTGTTTTAATTAATGAAATCTTTTATAGATTGTATACCAAAAGAGCCATTGACTCACGTTTAAACGTTGGTCAGTGGCTCTTTTGCATATGTACTTTACAGTTCTTCTATAGAAATAACACCGTCTATTGAATTTAGTTTTTCAATAATAGCTTCTGCAGTTATCTGACTGTTTAATCTCAAAGAAAAAATAGCGCATGCATTCGGATTGTCTGATTCGGGTGAGCGAGTTATTTCCATATTCAAGACTTTAACATTTACATCTCTGTACACCTTAAGCATATTTTCAAGACTTGTTTTATTTGCGTATTCAGTAAATAGATTAATTTCGCGGGATTTATTGAGAAGCTTATCTTCGAGTTTTGAAAAGATAGTCTCTGCAATGAATATAAGAACAGATGCAAATATACCGGCTTCATAAAACCCCATACCCAGTGCAAGACCGACAATTGCGGATGTCCATAATCCTGCGGCGGTGGTGAGACCTTTTACGCGTTTGCGACGCGTGACAATTATTGTACCTGCCCCTATAAAACCTATTCCTGCGATAACCTGTGCACCAAGTCGCGCCATATCCGTGTAGTAATTCATGTAAAGATATAGATACTGGCTTGTAAGAGTTGTAATAGAGGCACCCATACAGATTAAAATATGTGTGCGAAATCCTGCGGGACGTCTTTTGAATTCACGCTCTATGCCGATGATTCCTCCGCAAATTATTGCAAGGAAGATACGAAGTGCTATAGATATTAAATTCATTTCGCGTAAGCTGTCAAAAATCGGTAACATAACATGGCACTCCTTTCACTAAATTTCATCAATTAAATGAATCGTTTCAAGCTCGGATAAGGCAGCTAAAATTTTTGTATGAGTTTGTTTTGGAGCAAGTCTTATATAGAAGGTTGCACTCGGGAAACGAGTTCCGTCTTTTCGTCCGCGGTCTATATCCACCTCATAAATATGTACATCCTGATTTTTTAGCGTTGTTATTATGTCTGATAAATTATCAATTGAACTGAATTCAGTATAAATATTAATGTTTCTGGCTCTATCAATAACAATGGATTCGATGTGGGGGAGAAATCTGATTACAAGTAAAATTCCTATATATGCAAAAATTACACATTCGTAAAAACCGGCGCCAATAGCCAAACCTACACATGCCGATGCCCATAATCCCGCGGCGGTGGTAAGACCTTTTACTTCCTGTCTACCTGTAACGAGAATTGTGCCTGCACCTAGAAAACCTATACCGTTTATTACCTGTGCACCAAAACGTGCTATATCCGTTGAGCCGCTGATTTTAGAAACAGTGCTCGCCCAGAATGTATCCATCATATGTAATTCATATTGCCCTAAAAGCATGGCAAGAGCGGAGCCTAAGCAAACAAGCATATAAGTGCGCAACCCGGCAGCTCTGCCTTTTCTACCGCGCTCCAAGCCTATAGCACCGCCGAAAACCATTGCAAGAATAAGACGCAGACAAACAGATGCTGTATTAAATTCTCGCAAAAAATTTATAGCCGTATACATTTTATTTCACCTCTGTAAAATAACTATATGCATTTTTTTAAAAGAAAAGATTAAATTTCATATTATTTATCTTGCGATTGATTCAGTGAGCTTTTCTTCATGGTAAGCGATATGCGCTTTTTAGGTGCATCAACTTCAAGCACCCAGACCGTTACAATATCTCCTACTTTTACAACCTCTGACGGATGCTTTATAAAACGGTCACATATCTGAGATATATGCACCAAACCGTCCTGATGAACACCGACATCAACAAAAACGCCAAAATCTATAACGTTTCTGACAGTACCTTTGAGCTCCAGGCCCGGTTTCAAATCGTTTAAATCCATTATATCAGAACGGAGAAGCGGGGGAGGAAGCTCATCGCGCGGGTCACGTCCGGGCTTTGAAAGCTCTTTGACTATATCCTGAAGTGTAGGGACACCTATACCGCAGAGTTCTGCCAATTCAGACTCGCCGAAAGAAACAGTTTTTTCTTTTAAATCGGATATATTACCAACATCGGAAAGTGTGTACCCGGTCTTTTCCAGAATCATCTTTGCTGCGCTATACGATTCAGGATGGACACCGGTATTATCCAGTATGTTTTTGCTTTCAGGAATTCTCATGAATCCTGCGCACTGCTCAAAGGCCTTGGGTCCTAACTTCGGAACTTTTTTCAAAGTAGAACGTGATGTGAATTCTCCGTTTTCTTCTCTGTAAGCAACAATGTTTTTTGCAGTGGCAGATGTAATACCGCTGACGGCAGCTAAAAGCGGTGCAGAAGCCGTGTTTAAATCAACGCCGACACTGTTTACACAGTCCTCAACAACTCCGCCCAAAGCTTCGTCAAGACGAGCAGGGGGCATGTCATGCTGATACTGACCAACACCAATAGATTTCGGGTCGATTTTTACGAGCTCTGCAAGTGGGTCCTGTAAACGGCGTGCAATTGATACCGCGCTTCTGATTGAAACATCAAAATCCGGAAATTCCGCAGCAGCGAGTTTGGATGCGGAATATACCGATGCACCCGCTTCGTTTACAACCATATAAGAAAGTCCACGGTTAAGTTCTTTTAATAAGTCAGCAACAAAAATTTCAGTTTCTTTTGAAGCAGTTCCGTTTCCTATGGAAAATACCTGAATGTTGTATTTATCAATAAGCTTTGTAAGTATAACTTTTGCCTCAGCAGTTTTATTCTGGGGTGGTGTAGGATATATAACCGTTGTATCCAAAACTTTTCCGGTACTGTCAACCACCGCAACTTTACAGCCGGTACGGTAAGCCGGGTCGATACCCATGGCGATTTTCCCCTTAACTGGCGGCTGCATAAGCAAATGACGCAAATTAAGAGAGAACATCTTTATCGCCTGTTCGGATGCATCGTCAGTAAGCGCGTTGCGTATTTCACGTTCCAAAGAGGGGAATACAAGGCGCTGCCATGCATCCTCACATATTGAACGTATAAGCTCCGAACAACGGCAATCAAGTTTCGCGATGGATGTATAAATAATTCCAACACAGCGGCGGTCCTCAATTTCGAGGGATACTTTAAGAAAATCCTCGCGCTCACCCCGATTTATTGCAAGGATTCTATGGCTTTGAATTTTTCTTACCGGCTCTGCGAAGTCATAGTACATTCTGTACACTGAATCTTCTTCGCTTGCAGCTTTTACCGTCATAACCGATTCACGATTTAAAAATTCGCGAAGTGACTTTCTTATTGCGGCATCGTCTGAAATATCTTCGGCTATAATATCGCAAGCTCCTGCGAGTGCAGTAGCAGCATCGGCTACGCCTTTTTCTTCGTCTATATAGTTTTCTGCTGTGTTTTCAAGCTCCTCACGCGTCTTATCCTGCAAAAGTATTTCTTTTGCAAGAGGCTCGAGTCCTCGCTCGCGCGCAACGGTTGCACGTGTACGACGTTTTGGGCGATAAGGACGGTATAAATCTTCAAGCTCGGCTAATGTGCGCGCGTTGTTAATTGCCGCTTCAAGTTCATCTGTCATTTTCTCTTGCTCACAAATTGAGCTTTTTATCTCCTCGCGGCGCTTTTCCATGTTACGCAAATAGTTAAGGCGGTCAGAAAGCTCACGCAGTACCTGATCATCAACAGAACCAAGTCGGATCGTAGCCA
>JAZTXE010000035.1:0-9723 GCA_045636205.1 Eubacteriales bacterium | reverse complement strand
TTCTATTCTATCATATCCTTCCAGTCTTGTCAACTACTTTTTTCGGCTTTTCGTAACTTTTTTTGCGCTCCGATTTCGCAAGCTAAGCCTCACTCAACCGCAGGTCTATTATATTATCACATATCTTAAACCTTGTCAAGCCTTTTTCTTAACTTTTTTCGCTCCCTCAAAGGCGCCATATTAATATATCATATCCCTTCCCCTTTGTCAACTACTTTTTTCTTCTTTTTTTCAAAAAGTTTTATTATCCTTTTTCGAGGGCAGCAATTTATATCAAGTATATCCATATTTTCACACCCCTATACGCAATTAGCATTATTAATATATAATGTATATATTAATAAATCTTATTCTCTTGTAGAATACCCCTTGCTTTCCTCCGTGTTTCTGATATAATGTATATTAATCAAATTTGTCCACATGGCAAACACACGGAGGTATAACCCATGCCTATCAAAATTCCAAATCTTTTACCCGCACGTTCTACTTTGGAAAAAGAGAATATCTTTGTTATGACCGAGGAGCGTGCATTACATCAGGATATTCGCCCGCTTCAAATTCTTCTTCTCAATTTGATGCCTACAAAAATAGCAACCGAAACTCAGCTCATGCGCTGTTTTTCAAACACTCCGTTGCAAATAGAAATAGATTTATTGCAAACCTCAACCTATACACCAAAAAACACATCCGCAGAGCACCTTATCTCTTTTTATTGTACATTCGACCAAATCAAGCACAAAAAATACGACGGGATGATAATAACCGGTGCTCCGCTTGAAAACATGGATTTTGAACAAGTTGATTACTGGCCCGAATTATGTGAAATCATGGAATGGTCAAAAACACATGTCTTTTCAACGTTGCATATCTGTTGGGGTGCACAGGCAAGCCTTTACTATCATTATAACGTTCCAAAGTATGCTCTTTCAAATAAACTTTTCGGTGTATTTGAGCATACTCCGTGCAAACCCGAAGCTCCTTTGCTCCGCGGATTTGACGATGTGTTCTTTGCTCCCCATTCAAGACATACCGAAATCCATAAAGAGGACATTCTTAAGGTCAGTGAGCTTGAGATATTGTCCGAATCGGAAGATGCAGGTGTTTTTCTTATAGCCTCAAAGGACGGTCGTCAAATCTTCGTAACAGGACATCCGGAGTACGATCCTGACACACTTGCAAGCGAATATTTCCGAGATTTATCAAAAAGTCTTCCTATAGATATCCCGAAAAACTATTTCAAAAACGATGATCCAAACCAGCGTCCGCTTGACACATGGCGTGCACACGCCCATCTTCTCTACACCAACTGGCTCAATTACTACGTATATCAGTCAACTCCTTATAACCTGGAACACGAACTTTAAAACACCGTACTACACAATGCGCGAAATAAACACCCCATGATGAACTCCTTTTAAGGGATGCATCGTGGGGTGTTTTTATCTGTTTTCCACTTACCTTTTGAGGCAAGATTTAAACAATTTATTATTTTTCATCCACTAATCACGGAAATACTCCGCGGATTTTCTTAGCCTTTGCAATGCGGTCAAGTGCAACCATGTATGCTGCCATACGCGGGGTAACTCCCTTTTCTTCCTTGAGATTCCATACCTGATTAAAGGCCTTAACCATTATCTTCTCAAGGTTAGTGTTAACCTCATCCTCATCCCAGGTAAGAGACTGAATGTTCTGTACCCATTCAAAGTATGAAACAACGACACCACCTGCATTACAGAGGATGTCAGGCATTACGCATACACCCTTCTTAGCAAGGATTTCATCGCCTTCAACAGTAGTCGGTCCGTTTGCGCCTTCGATAACCAGCTTAGCCTTAATGTCATTAGCATTATCAGCGGTAATCTGATTCTCAAGAGCTGCCGGAACAAGAATGTCAGTATCACAGGTGATAACTTCATCGTTAGTTACACGCTTTGCACCGGCAGGCAGCGGATAATCTTTAAGAAGCTTGCCCGGGTTTGACTGAATGAAATTGCGAACGTCTGCAACATCAATACCGGTCGGGCAGTACATACCGCCGGAAACGTCACTGATAGCAACAACAGTAAGCCCCATCTGATGGAGCAGATATGCAGCAGTTCCACCAACGTTACCGAAGCCCTGAACTGCAACACGAGTGCCTTCTACCGGGATGTTGAGTGTCTTAAGGATTTCGCGAGTAACAAGCATTACACCGCGACCGGTAGCTGCCGTACGGCCAAGAGATCCGCCCGCTTCAATGGGCTTGCCGGTTACAACGCCCGGAACGGTATAGCCCTTGAACATGCTGTATGTATCCATAATCCAACCCATAACTTCAGCGTTGGTTCCAACATCGGGAGCCGGAATATCGCGCTCCGGACCGATAAGCGGAAGAATCATAGCAGTATATCTCCGGGTCAAACGGCGCAGCTCACCTTTACTCAGCGTTGTCGGGTCAACTTTAATACCACCTTTACCGCCACCATAAGGAATATTAACAACTGCACACTTGAGTGACATCCAAGCAGCAAGTGCCTTAACCTCATCAATGTTTACGTCCTGGTGATAACGAATACCACCCTTACTCGGACCAATTGAAGTAGAATGCTGTACGCGATAGCCTTCAAATACGCGAATGCTTCCGTCGTCCATTTCTACCGGAACAGAAACCTTCAGCTCACGCTCGGGGTACTTAATTGCCTCGTAATCGTTTGCCGGAAGATTCAAATTCTGCGCTGCTTCTTCAAGAACAGCAAGCATGTTGTCATATGGATTATATCCCTTTTTTGTGCTCATGATCTTCTTCATCTCCTTTTTTATTTCAAACCGGTTTTACCGGTCAGAATACCACATCAGATATTAACCCCAGATGTCCTTTGCAACATCCTTAAAGTACTCAAGGTCCTTCTTAGCATACCATTCACGGTCACCACCGCGAGGAGCCTCAATACCGATAGGTCCTTCATATCCAATTTCCTTAACCGCCTTCATATATAAACGATGGTTAATCTCACCCTCGCCAAGTGCAGTCGGAATACGCTTCTCATCGCCGATGGACATAGAATTCTTAAGGTGCATATGTACAATCTTATCACCAAACAGCTTTACGGTTTCAACCGGATTCGGAACGTTTACAAAGTAAATCATATTGCCATAGTCCATGTTGAGTCCGATAGCCGGGCTGTCAATTAAATCAACCAACTTTTTGGATGCCTGCGGTGTGTCATGAATATAGTTCATGTGTGTCTCGAAACCAGCCTTCATACCAAGCTTTTCAAGCTCTGCACCGATTTTCTTAAATCCTTCAACAGTCCAATCCCACTGCTGCTCGGTTGCAACAGCTGAACCATGATAGTTGTAATTAGAAGCCGGTGCACGACCGTCTTTGCTTACAACATTATCGCCAAAAGTATTGCATACGGTTGTTCCGCACTTCTCGTTTGCAAGTCTGAAGAATTTGATTGCATCCTCAACTGCCTTTGCACGAACCTGAGGATCCTCATTTGTAATCCCGGTCACGCCTACACCGAATAAAATTTCTTTAATGCCGTACTTTTTCTTAGCTACAGCAATCTCGTCCACATACTCTTCGACAGACAGTGTCAAATCGTTGGGAACCTTTGCACGGAATTCAATTCCGTCATATCCCCACTCTTTAGCCTTACGACAAACATCATCTACAGTCTTGCCAAAGGTTGCAAATCCGACTTCGCAAAAATTGATGTGCATGATAATTGGATTTTTCATAATTACACCTCATTTATATTTATGATTGAATTTACATCTCAACAACTTTTCCATCTTTTGACGACTCATAAATAGACAGAATAATTTCAACCGGCTTTGCACCGTCAAACTGATTTATCATCGGCATGCGGTCATTCTTTATAGCATCTACCATATCAGTGAGCTGATTTACATGCCCCTGAATACTGAATGCACTCGGATCACTCGCCGAACCGTTTCCTTCTTTTCCCTCAGGGCAGAAGCAATCTGGTGCCGGAACGCCTTCAATATCCCACTTTATAATAGTATCTTCCTCGAGCATTATGCTACCCTTATCACCACATATTTCAATGACGCGAGGATAACCAGGGGTAACTGAAGTAGTTCCTACGATTTGCCCCAACGCACCGTTTTCAAACTCAAGAATAGCTACCGCAGTGTCCTCAACTTCGATATTTCTTACCAAAGTTCTTGTCATTGCAGATACCGCCTTGACAGGTGAATTCATTATGTACTGAAGCATATCTATTCCGTGAATACCCTGATTCATAAGAGCTCCGCCGCCGTCCATCTTCCAGGTACCGCGCCATCCACCCTTGTCATAATACTCCTGAGAACGGAAAAACTTCATACTAAGATCTGCAACAACAATTTTGCCCATCACTCCGTCTTCGACAGCCTTCTTAGCTGCCTGGATTCCCGGTGCAAAACGCATCTGTGAAATAACACTCATTTTAACATGATTGCGCTCACAAGCTTCAAGAATGCCTGCAATTTCCTCGCGAGTAATAGCCATAGGCTTCTCAACAACAATGCTCTTACCTGCATTTGCACAAGAGATAGCAAGCGGTGCATGCAGTCCGCTTGGTGTGCATATGCACACTACGTCAATTTCCGGTTCCGCAAGAAGTGCTTCAACTGACTCAAAAGCACGAACACCGTACTTTTCCGCAAATGCAATGCGCGCTGGCTCGTAAACGTCGGTAACACCTACAAGCTCTGCATCTTTAATCTCATTGACCGCCTGAGCATGCCAATTAGAAATCATCCCACATCCGATAATTGCAAATTTCACAATAGCTTTATTCATTTGTTACTCCTTTCAAGACTTAATCAGATAACTTAGATTACAAATATATAATAATATTAAGCCTTGAAACTTTCTTCTCTTTTTCCGTTTTTGAGTTGATTTATTCTGCAAGTTTTCCTGCACTTGATATTTCTATCTTAACATATTCGACAATAAAAAACAATGCCGATTATCTTTTTGTATCATTTTATATTCTTAAAAATACAACTAAAAAATCAGCATAAATATCCCAGAATCAGTTCAGCAGCTATTTTAAGACCAACCGGGATGCTTTCAATTTCCAAATACTCTTCGCGTGTATGTGTACCGCCGCCCAGATATACACCTACACATACAGCCGGTATCCCCATGGACATAGGTATATTGCAATCGGTCGATGCAGATTTAACCATGCATTCCATCCCCGAATATTTCTGACATATATCCTTAGCTTTCTGAGTCATTTCACAAAGCTTATTTTCATCAACTTCTCCGCTGCACGGTCTTACCCCTATAGTTTCAACCGTTATCTTAACTTCGCCATCAGCTTTTGTCCGCTCTATTTCACTTTCAAAAAACGCCTGCATCTCAGCTAAGCACTCGCGTGAATCAGAACGGTATTCATACATCATCGACGCACTTTGAGCAATAGTGTTGACAGATGTTCCACCTTCCACTATTCCCACATTATATGTTGTCTTGCTCCCATCTATCACCGGAACTTCCTTGCGGTATAAGCGACAAATAAACTCTGACATCGCCTCAATAGCGCTTTTATTACCGAACGCTGTAAATGAATGACCGCCCTCAGTCTCAAATGTCACCTTATATCTGTGCGACCCTACACAGACATTCACCAACTGATCGTATCTCTCATCAAACGTATATACCTCACTTATTCTTCCTGCATAATCCGCCATAATCTGCTTTACGCCTTTCAGATTCCCCAATCCTTCTTCGCAGGAATTTGCAACAAAAAGTATTCCACGCGCAGGTTTAAGCTTTTTTTGCGCTATATATCTTGCCACAATGAGCATTATCACCACGCAAATCGTGTCATCCGCTACCCCCGGAGAATAAATATATTTCCCATCGTGTCTGTACGGCATCGGATACTCCACATTTGGAAATACGGTGTCGGTATGCGCCATAAAAACAACTATATCGTTGCTTTTCTCACATCCAACCGGATAAACAACATTGAGTGCAGAATCGATGAGCACTCCTTCTGCACCGTTATCTTCAAGCCACTTTTTGCAAAACTCCGCACGCTCCTGTTCATGACCGGACGGAGCCGGAATTTTACACAGCTCCTCCAAAAGCTCCAATACCTCATCAAATGAGCTTTCCAAATAATCAAGAACTTCCTTAGATAATTTAAAACTCATCTTTTTAAACCCTTTCCAACATCATGTATCCCTCATTATTCTAACTGGTTTTATTATAACAAACCCGCCTTAAACTGTAAACGCATGTATTGAAAGTAAAAACAAAATAAAGTATAATATTAGTATCTATAAATTCCTGGGAGATGATGAACATGTATAAAATCTATGTAATTTTCAAAAGTTATGATAACAAACGAGAAGCCTTTGTCAAAAGAGTCCGTGAGGAAGGTATTTATGATGCAATCCACACTGAGGACGGATGTATTCGCTATGACTATTTCTTTTCCGAAAAGAGTTCAAATGAAATTCTTCTGATCGAAGAATGGGAAAGTGCAGCTCACCAGCAGGCACACCTTAAAACCCCTCACATGGCAAAACTTCGCGAGTTCAAGGACGACTATATTGAAAATACACTCATCGGCGAGTTCGAAATTAAATAGAATACCAATGTATTAAAAGGTCGCAGCAAATTTGCTGCGCCCTTTTAATACATTTCTAATCCAAAATTATAAGAGCTATAAACTCAAGCATCTCGCTTCCGGTATTCTTTATACCATGACCGCTGCCCGACGGTGTAAAAGTTACGGTCCCCGGCACAATGTCATATTCTGCACCATTGTCATTGTATCGTCCTTTTCCCGAAATAATATAATAATACTCACACTCATCTTCATGAACGTGGAACTCGACCTCTTCACCCGGCTTGAGCTTTGCAAGCGCAAATGTGCGAAGTTTCGGGTTCTTCACATCAAAATCCGCAAGATCTGATAAAAACAGTTTCACTTCACCCTTGGCATTGTTTTCAGTTACATCAACAAGTTCTTCTCTTATTTTCAGCATGTCAAAACACCTCATACGTTATTTTATTTTAATTCTAACACATCTTAACCCTTTATGGAATACCTATTGCTATTTCTTTTTCATTGCTTAATCTTTAATAAAAAAACAGAGTCCGGGTAAATTCCCGAACTCTGCAAAATACAATTTGAAATTCCAAGCTTAGATGTTAGCCTTTGCAAGGTCAACAAGTGCCTTGAATGCTGCAGCATCGTTGCAAGCCATCTCAGCGAGCATCTTACGGTTGAGCGTAACGCCAGCTTTCTTAAGGCCGTTCATGAAACGTGAATAGTTGATTCCGTTCATCTTTGCAGCAGCTGAAATTCTGGTGATCCACAGTCTGCGGAAGTCACGCTTTTTCAAGCGACGGCCTACGTAAGCGTAGGTCAGAGACTTCATAACAGCCTGATTAGCCATCTTATAATGTGTGGATTTTGCACCCCAATAGCCCTTGGCGAGCTTTAAAATCTTTTTTCTTCTTTTGCGCGTCATCATAGCGCCTTTTACTCTAGCCATCTATCTTTTGCCTCCTGAAAGTTATTTGTTAGTTAATTATTTATAGAGCACTAAACGACGCAGCGTTGCTTCGTTAGCGGAGGTAGCATAAGCTCCCTTGCGCAGACCTCTTTTGCGCTTTGTACTTTTCTTGTTAAGGATGTGGTTCTTATTTGCGTGTGCGCGTTTTACCTTGCCGGTTTTGGTAACCTTAAAACGCTTGGATGCGCCGCTGTGAGTTTTAATCTTCGGCATAGTGATGTTCTCCTCTCGTATATAATTTACTTTTGCACTTTATTCTTTGGACGGCTTATTTGCCTTAGCCGCAAGAAACATAATCATCTGACGCCCCTCAAGCTTCGGTGCTTTTTCAACGGTGGCATACTCTGCACAACTTTCCGCAAAACGGTCAAGCAGTGTATTGCCGATAGAGGTATGTGCAAGCTCACGACCCTTAAAGCGAATTACGGTTTTAACCTTATTGCCCGCCTTTAAAAATCTGATTGCATTGTTTACCTTTACATTGAAATCGTGCACATCGATACCCGGTGTCATACGCACCTCTTTAATATCTACAACGTGCTGATTCTTTCTCGCCTCTTTTTCGCGCTTGTCCTGCTCAAACTTGAACTTACCGTAATCCATTACACGGCAAACAGGCGGTACCGCCTGCGGCGCGATTTTGACGAGATCCAAATCCTTTTCCTCTGCAATTTTAAGAGCGTCTTTAGCGGACATAACACCCAACTGAGTGCCGTCAGCGTCAATCAGACGAACTTCGCGGTCGCGAATCTCTTCATTGATTTGATGTTCCAGCTTGCTAATGCGAAAGCACCTCCCAAAAAGACTAAATAAAAAATCGCAGCCGACCTGCCTTGTCGCCTGCGCATACAATACCGTTTTTATATAACATGCAGATAACAAACCCGCATGAAAAACGAAACCGTATTAACCTCTTTGCTTTACGCGCTTGAGGTGAGGGCGGCGAACAAAAACAGCCCTGCTTCTCTTTTACTTGGATTAGTATACCAGTTCATCTCCCATTTGTCAACACTTTTTTATCAAAGAAAAAATTTTACGTTTTTTTTGAAAATAATGGTTGATTTATTTCGCATAGCGGGTTATCCTAAAGGAAAGAATTTATATATGAGGTGATATGCATGAGCGAAGATTTCGGCGCAAACATCGTTGTCCTGACTGACGATGATGGCGTAGACCATGAGTTTGAACATTTGGACACGGTTGAGATTGAGGATAATATTTACATGGCATTTGTTCCCGCCGGCATCCCCGATGACTCAGAGGACCCTATCGAACTTATAATTTTAAAGGCAGATAAGGACGAAAACGGCGAGGATATTTTATCCACCATAGATGATGAAGCAGAACTTGAAGCTGTTTATCAAGCATTTATGGAAGACGCTTACGAAGAAGACGAGGAATAAACTCCATTTTAGGGACATGCACGTCCTTGAAAAACGTAGCCCATTCTGCTATACTTTGCAGCAGAAACGCATCCCTGCTCTGTACGTGATGTGCCTATTTAAACCCACATTTCTTATATGGGATTCCGGTCTTCCTCAACGGATTGCAGGCCTCCTGCCCGGCTTTGACCGTGGCAGACGTTGGAAGCGCGAACTTGAGGAGAGGAAACCCACCTGCATATATGGCAGGTTATTAAATCGGTGCACACGGCATCTGCGGGGTGATTTTATCTATTAAGTGGCAAGGAGCGTTCCTTGCCATATCTTATATTTATGTGAGGTGACTTTTCATGCACGATCAGGCTTTCTCCCGAATGCATATGCTTATATCCGATGAAGCCGCAGAGCGAATCTCAAACGCACATGTAGCAGTGTTCGGCATAGGCGGTGTTGGCGGTCATGCGGCTGAGGCTCTGGCTCGTGCAGGCGTCGGCGAGCTTACATTCATAGATCATGACGTAGTTTCCATAACAAACATAAACCGTCAGATTACAGCTCTTCACAGTACGGTCGGCAAACCAAAAGCCGAGGTAATGCGCAACCGTGCACTTGATATAAATCCCAACGCAACCGTCCACGCAAAAGTCATTCGCTATTCTGATGATACACGGGATGAGATTTTCTCGGTAAAATACGATTTTATAATTGATGCAATTGACATCGTAACCAATAAAATCGATTTAATCTGCACCGCCCACGAAAGAAATATCCCGATAATCTCCGCAATGGGCACCGGAAACAAGCT
>JAZTXE010000034.1:0-6157 GCA_045636205.1 Eubacteriales bacterium | reverse complement strand
TAAAACTCAATTCCATGCCGCGCTTTTGTCCCACAATCATACGGATGCTTTACCTTTTTCATCTCCGTCACGTAATCGGCAAGCTCGACAAGCTCCTGCGAAGGCGCTCTCCCGGTAAGCACTACCTCAAGCGACTCGGGCTTATTTTTCAAAAACTCTATCAAATCCGCCTCGTTTATCGCAGAGCATTTGCATGCCGCCATAGCCTCGTCAAGCACCAAAACGCCCGCATCTTGTTGCACCCGCTCTTTCACACGCTCAAACAGCTCTGAATAGCTTCGGCATGCGGTTACCTTCTGTTTTTCATCCATGTTTTGAAAAAATCCGTAACACGTACTGCATACGAATATCTCCACACCGCGTAGTTCTTTGAGCATGCCAATCTCAGACGAGCTTCCATCCTTCATAAACTGCGCAAAGATAACTTTTTTCTTAGCCCCCGCCGCGCGCACAGCAAGCCCGGTTGCCGCAGTTGTCTTCCCCTTGCCGTCGCCGCAATATATATGTATAAGTCCCGCCATTTAAATCCCTCCAGTTTATACTATTATACCCCTTGCGCGGCCTTAACGCAATCTTCTCTTTAAGCAACAAAGCCGCGGCAATTTTCAAGCTCTGAAAACTGCCGCAGCCAGGTTTTTATACATTAAATTAAATTTTATCCCTTGCGCCAAACCATTTTATTTACAACGCCGGTATAGCTTTGGATTATCTTAACCACCTTTGTGGACACATTTTCGCAAACATAATCCGGCACCGGCGTTCCGTGGTTGCCCTCACTGCACATATTCACCGCAGTGTCCACTGCCTGCATGAGTCCCATTTCATCAATTCCTGCTAAAATGAAGCATGCCTTATCCAGTGCCTCCGGCCGTTCAGTGCTCGTGCGTATGCACACAGCCGGGAACGGATGCCCGACAGACGAAAAGAAACTGCTCTCCTCAGGGAGCGTTCCGCTGTCAGACACAACTGCAAACGCGTTCATCTGCAAACAGTTATAATCATGAAAACCAAGCGGTTCATGGCGTATCACACGCCTATCAAGCTCAAACCCGCTCTCCTCAAGCCTTTTTTTGCTTCGCGGATGGCAGGAATAGAGTATCGGCATATCGTACTTTTTCGCCAACGCATTTATCGCACTAAATAAGCTCTTGAAGTTTTTCTCCGTGTCAATATTCTCTTCGCGGTGAGCAGAGAGAAGGATATACTTTCCTTTTTCAAGCCCTAACTTCGCGTGAATGTCACTCGCACAAATATCGTCTAAATTCTCATGCAACACCTCAGCCATAGGCGAGCCGGTCACATACGTCCGCTCCGGCGCACAACCCTCGCGGTTTAAATATCTGCGTGCATGCTCAGAATAGCACATGTTTACATCCGCAATATGGTCTACTATACGGCGATTTGTCTCTTCAGGCAAGCACTCATCAAAGCAACGGTTGCCCGCCTCCATGTGGAAAATCGGGATATGCAGACGCTTCGCCGCAATCGCGCTCAAACATGAGTTTGTATCACCAAGAATGAGCAGCGCATCCGGCTTTATTTGCGTCATGAGCTTATATGAGCAGTTTATAATGTTACCCACGGTAGCGCCCAGATCGTCACCCACTGCATCCATATATACATCCGGATTCTCAAGCTTTAAATCCTTGAAAAACACACCGTTTAGGTTGTAGTCATAATTCTGACCGGTATGCGCCAGGACGCAATCAAAATACTTGCGGCATTTATTTATCGTCGCAGCCAGCCGTATAATCTCCGGACGTGTTCCTACTATTATAAGAAGCTTAAGCTTCCCATTGTTCTTAAACTTTACATCCGAATAATCTGTTTTAATATCCATACTCTACACTTCCTCAAAAAATGTGTCCGGCTTTGTGGGGTCAAAACACTCGTTGCACCACATGAATGTCACCATGTCCTCATCACCCAGATTTTCGATATTGTGCGTATATCCTACCGGTATATCGATAACTTCAAGCTTATCGCCTGACACAAAATATTCGTGCACTTTATCCTCGCCTATTTTCCTGAAACGAATAACGCCGCGACCGGATACCACCAAAAACTTCTCGTTTTTAGTGTGGTGCCAGTGGTTTCCTTTAGTAATGTGCGGTTTTGAGATATTTACACTGAACTGACCTCTGTCCGCGGTTCTCAAAATCTCGGTAAAACTTCCACGCTCATCCACGTTCATCTTGAGCGGATAGCTGAATTCATTTTCCGGCAAATATGAAAGATACGTCGAATAAAGCTTCTTTGTAAACGCATCCGCCATGTCCGGCACGAGCTTGTCCTGCCGGCTGTTTTTAAACTCATAGATTAAATCCACAATCTCGCCTAAAGTGATTTTATGCTCAACCGGCACCTTGCAAAACGCACCGTCACGATTCTCTTCGCCTTTGAGCGCATAAATAAGTTCGTTTACTACATCATCTATGTACACAAGCGTCATATTAACCGCGCGGTCATTTACCTGAATCGGAAGGTCGTGCGCGATATTGTTGCAAAACGTTGCCACCGCACTGTTGTAATTCGGTCTGCACCACTTGCCGAAAACGTTCGGGAACCGGTAAACCAGTACCTTCGCCCCGGTCTCTTCGGCATATTCAAACATTAAATCTTCGCCGGCTTTTTTTGAAACACCGTACGGATTGTCAAGCGCCGCCTGAATCGACGAGGAAATCATCACCGGACAAGTATTTGCGTATTTTTTAAGCTCGTCTAAAAGCACGGACGTGAATCCGAAATTTCCATCCATAAACTCCGACTGCTCTTTGGGGCGATTTATCCCCGCCAGATGGAATACAAAATTGCACTCCTTACAGTATGAAGTAAGAAGCTCAGGTGCTGTGTCAATATCATATTCAAAAACTGTTATGTCCTCTTTTATATCAAACGTCTTGTCTTTTCCCTCTGCAATGTTTTTTAGTTGTGCACAGAGGTTTTTGCCCACAAATCCGTGAGCACCGGTAACGAGTATTTTCATCTTTTACTCCTTAAAGTTAAAATCCAGGCCCACATAATTGAGCGCTTGCTGGTATCCGTCTATCTTATCCGCCGTCATCGTCTGAAGTTTATGCGTCTTTATCGCTATGTTCTTCCTGCGAAACAGCAGTGCATCCACCCATCTTACAACCCACATCACCGGCAGCAAAACAGGCACCTGCTCAAGTATAGGGAATTTTTTGCACATAGGCTTGTACGGCAGAAAAATCTCACGGATAAGCTTTACTGCACGTACGTTTTCCGTCTTCTCTATGCTCTTTGACGCCTTGACCGCCTCGGACAAAATCTGCGCCTCGCGTGTTCCGTAAACTCCGCTTGAAAAAATTATCTGAGTTATAAAATCCGTTATGCTGTCGGGCTCTCGCCCATCAAACCATACCTCAAGCGTTTTTATTACATTAACATAGAAATCATATAACTGCAGTGCCTGCAGTTCGTTTTTTATATATTCCTCATCGATTCCTGCATGCGCATTTTTATATACCCATATGTCAAGCACATGACGTATTCCGATTCCTGCATCGCGGTAATGCTTTGCGAAATGCGTAAAAATGTATATAAGCTCGTCCTCGGCTTCAAGTCCATACCTGGTTCCCGCCGCGCCACACAGCTTTGCAAGTCGCCATCCATCACCAAAGTACTCGTAATAATCCTTGTTGTACGATGGTATCAAACGCTTATGAAGCTCAATATGCGCTGTGCCCTTATGCCATATGAGCTCATGGTCGCTCTCCACCTGCTCCTCATATCCGAGCTTTAGCATTATAGGCTTTATTTTGTCATACTGCTCGGTACGGATAAGAATATCCGCATCACCCATGGTCCGCATCTCGCTCTTGGGATATATCACCTTAAGCAGTGTCCCCTTAAGCGGCATGTAGTCAACATGTTCCTCATCAAAACATTCAAAAATCCGCGTCGCCGCGCTCATCTGTTGCTCGCTCACGGATATAGCCTGACACGTGTGATAAAAAAGCTCACGCATCAGCGGGTCGCTTTTTTCTATCCCGCAACGCAGCGCGCCGTAATAAAAAAGTGCAACTATGCCATGTTTTTTTGCAACACTCGCAGCCTGCGCGAAATTAAACTCTTCGGGCAGGCAACCTTCCGCATCTGAAAGCGCACTCTTTATTATTGTCATCATGCCGCGTTGCAGAATATCCATTACTTATTGCTTTCCTTCCATGCCTTAAGCTCTTCGCGGATGTATTCAAGAGAAAGAAGCTTTTCCTTTACCTTCTCAACATCCAAAAGCTCAGTGTTGTTCGAGTTGAACTCCGTAAGAGGATTTCTCTCACGGTCGCCGTCTTTAAAGAACTTATCGTAGTTTAAATCACGCTTGTCCGCCGGCACACGGTAGAAATGCCCCAAGTCAATCGCATTCGCGCACTCCTCATTTGTAAGCAGGGTCTCATAGAGCTTCTCACCGTGACGAATGCCGATAACCTGAATGTCGTGCCCCTCGTCAAATAACTCCGCAACCGCTTTTGCAAGAACCTCAATCGTGCATGCGGGTGACTTCTGCACAAGAATGTCGCCGCTCTCTCCGTTTTCAAACGCGAAAATTACAAGCTCAACCGCCTCTTCGAGCGACATTATAAATCTCGTCATGCTCGGCTCGGTTATCGTAATCGGCTTTCCCGATTTAATCTGCTCAATCCACAGCGGAATTACCGACCCGCGCGAACACATTACGTTTCCGTATCTCGTGCAGCAGATTTTCGTCTTCTCTGGACTTACCGTGCGGCTCTTTGCAACCGCAACCTTCTCCATCATCGCCTTGGACGTACCCATCGCGTTTACCGGATACGCCGCCTTGTCGGTTGACAGGCAAATGATATTCTTAACCCCCGCTTCAATCGCCGCAGTCAGCACATTGTCCGTACCCAGCACATTAGTCTTAACCGCCTCAATCGGGAAGAATTCGCACGACGGAACCTGCTTGAGCGCCGCCGCGTGGAACACATAGTCCACGCCGTACATCGCGTTTTTAACCGATGCTAAATCACGCACATCGCCTAAGAAAAACTTAATCTTGTGCGCGACCTCCGGCATCCTTGCCTGAAACTCGTGACGCATGTCGTCCTGCTTTTTCTCGTCACGCGAGAAAATTCGCACCTCGCCAATGTCAGTCGCCAAAAAGCGATTGAGCACCGCGTTACCAAACGACCCCGTCCCACCTGTTATAAGTAATGTTTTGTCTTTAAAAAGAGACATAACCCGTCACCTTCTATTTTAAATCTTCTTTTATTTTAGTCGTCGATATTTCAGGAGTTCTCGGCAGATATACCACTTCACACATCGACGCTCTATCAGCTCTTTTTCATCTTTTCCTTAATATCTGTTGTAGAAACCCCCATTGTATACGGAAGATATTCTATGCAAACTCCTACCTTTTCAAATTGTTCCTCTGTCTTTTTGTATCTATCAGTCCCTTTCCAGTCATCTCCCGAAAAAAGCACATCAAAGTTAAACCTTTCTAATGCCAACATTTTGTCATCTGTAATTTTATAATCTACCAGTTCTGCACTATCAACACATTTCAGAGCATTAATAATACGAACTCTATCTTTTTCTAAAACAACTGGTTCTTTCTTTTTTATATCTCGCACATATTCATCGTCGCACACTCCGACTATCAAATATTCACATTGTTCTTTGCATCGTTCTAACAAATTAAGGTGTCCTACATGGAACAAATCAAAAACACCACAAGTGTATCCAATTTTATACTTTTTCATTATATCCTCCTACCCAATACACATTATTTGCATGATGTGTAATTTGCTGTTCAACTGGTGGTAATTTCATGTAATCGCCATATATTCCTCTCAAGATTTTATCGTATCCTATTGGAGCTTTAAATTCATGTCCTTCAAATTCAACTTTTATATCTCTGATATAACATTCTTTAGGAACTCTATTTTTAATAGAATTATAAAGCGAATCCGTCGAACCCACCATAGAGCAGTCTTCATATTTATACTTTACGTTAATCTTCTCAATCTTCTTTAACAATTTCTCTTTAGTCGTGCATGCAGCCAATACCTTTCTCCATCCGCGCACGATCATACCCTTCCAGGAATAACGGCAAATCATTGCGTTGAATGTCAAATACACTTTCCTTTTTTTATTGTAATACCGCTCAAAC
>JAZTXE010000033.1:0-24056 GCA_045636205.1 Eubacteriales bacterium | reverse complement strand
CGATAGTTTTTATAAATCTCCGGTTGCGTATTGTTTGTATAAAACGAATGCATTGCATGCCCCAATTCATGAGCCAGCGTAAATACATCATTTATCGTATTCTGATAGTTTAAAAGAACATACGGATGCGTGTCATTGCTTCCCCATGAATATGCACCGGGTGTTTTGCCCTCGTTTTCGCATACGTCAATCCATCCGTCCGAGAAAGCCATCTTCACCTGCTCGACATATTCCTCACCCAGCGGTGCAAGTGCCTTAAGAACAATTTCGCACGCTTTCTCATACGGAATGTTTTCACTCTTTTCCGATACAAGAGGCGTATATACATCGTACATATGAAGCTTATCAAGCCCCATAACCTTACGCCTTAACTCAAGATATTTCTTAAGGCTCGGCAACCCGTCATTTATAGAGGATATGAGATTGTCATATACTTTTGTATCAATATTATCGCCGGACAAGCTCATCTCCAACGCAGATGCGTATTTCCTGCATTTTGAATAGAATACGTCACCCTTTACGTTTCCGGCATATGCCGCAGCGAGTGTATTCTCATACGCTTTATATTGCTTATACATCGCTTCAAACGCATTTTTTCTGACCGTGCGATTTTCGCTCTGCAAAAATGAAATGTAATTCCCATGCGTAAGAGTCCTCTTATTTCCTTGTGAATCTTCAATTTCTCCAAAGGACACATCCGCATTGCTCCACATATCGTAAATATCCGAAGGTGACTCTGCAATTAATGTGCTCGCCGCCAATATTTTCTCTTCCTCTGCAGAGAGTGTATGCTCCTTTTCTCTGAATAAATCGTCAAAAAAATGCCCGTACTTTTTAAGTTCTTCGCATTCATCGCAGAACTTTGTGATTGTTTCTCTGCCGAGTGACAAAATCTCAGGTGACAGAAACGCACTCGCTTCACCTGCATCGGACGATAGCGCCGCGGCTCTATCCGTCATCGCCTGATATTTTTCGTTGCGGTTATCCTCATCTCGCCGCATCCGCGCATAGCAAAACACCTTGAGCGCATATTTTGAGAGTTCATCACTCGTCTCAAGGCATTTAAGGAGCACATCTGCCCCTTGGCTAAGTTTCCCGCAATAGTCTCTCATCTTTGTCATAAGCTTAGAAACTTTTGAGAAATCCTCTTCCCACGCTTGGTCGCTTGAATACATATCTTCAAGCTTCCACTTGTATTTTTCATCTATTTCTGAACGCTTAGAAATCTTATCTGACAACTTCACCGACCTCCTTTTATAACAGTTTTGGCAATACAAAAAAACTTATACTTTTTTATAGCAGTAAATAACAAACGATATTTTGGTATGCAGTTTATCCATATTCAGAAGTTTTTCAGAAGTTTCCTTCCCGGTTTTCCAATAATACGGTGTCATTTTAAACAAGTCAACTATATACTCACCTGCGACCGTTATATCATCTTCCACTCTTGTAGTTTTTATAAGTTCAAAACCCGGAAGCGTGTACCCCTCTTCATCGTTCTCGTACGGGTTTTCGTAAAGAACCTGCTTTAGTCCCCACAAATGTTCCCTTCCCGGAACTACTGCAAATACATATCCGTCCAGCGCGACTACTCGCGAAAACTCCGCAGCCGAGTACGGTGCAAACACGGATGTCAGCACATTTACAGACGCATCGAACACCGGCAAATCGAACACCGACGCCGCACAGTATTTAATATTCTTTGCACTTTTTGCCGCTCTTTTAACCGCATCCTTTGAAATATCAACGCCCAATCCGCTTTTAAAGTACGCATCAAAGCAATTTGTATAATACCCTTCGCCGCAACCCGCATCAAGGAAAACAGAGGTATCATCCGCAACAGATGTTACCTCCGTATATAAAGCTCCACGCAATGCACGGTAATAACCCGCATTTAAAAAACTGCGGCGTGCCATTACCATTTCCGGACTGTCCCCATGTATTTTGCCGGATTTGGAAGATGCGAGCAAATTCACATACCCTGAAGCTGCACGGTCAAAACTGTGCCTATTCGGGCATGCAAACGTGCTTTCACTCTCTTCCATAGGCTTACCGCATATGGGACATTTAAAGACTATTCCGTCCATATCAAGTTTCCTTGTCAGTCTGGCGCATAACCTTGAGGTTTCCTATTTTTGCGCGACGCGCATCAAGTATAGTCATTATATCCTCAAGCGCAACACCGCTTTCAACCATCATTACCATCAAGTGGTATATAAGGTCACAGACTTCATTACTGAGCTCTTCTTTATCCGCATTTTTTGCGGCAATAATTGTCTCTGCGCATTCTTCGCCGACCTTTTTGAGGATTTTATCCAATCCCTTTTCAAAAAGGTAACATGTGTATGACCCTTCCTGCGGGTTAGCCTTTCTTTCTACAACTACATCGTAGAGTCCCTTCATTATATTATACATAATTATCCCCTTTCTTTGGATTTATCAAATTCAATCTCATTGAAAAAGCATGAGTCACGTCCGGTATGGCACGTAGGTCCCTTCGGAAGTGCTTTTATCAAAATCGTATCATCGTCGCAATCTCCCCAAAGCTCACGCACAAAAAGGAAATTCCCTGAAGTCTCCCCCTTGTTCCAAAGCTTTTGCCTGCTGCGGCTGAAAAACCAAACTGTTCCGGTTTCAAGCGTAAGCTGAAGTGCCTCTTCATTTGCATATCCAAGCATCAGCACATCACCTGTATCAATATGCTGAACGATAACCGGAACAAGCTCACTCTTCTTAAAATATTTTTTAAGCTCCATGTTTTTTAACACCTCTTATATACGAACCGGGATATTTTGCCCACGCAGATAATCCTTAACCTGCGGAACCGTCAGTTCACCGAAGTGGAAGATGCTCGCGGCAAGCGCAGCATCCGCATGACCTTCGTTAAAGACCGGTGGGAAATCCTCAAGCTTTCCACATCCGCCGGATGCAATAACCGGTATGCTGACCGCATCTGAAATTGCACGTGTCATTTCAAGGTCAAATCCGTTTTTTGTGCCATCAGCATCTATTGAGTTTAACATTATCTCGCCCGCGCCGAGTTTTTCTGCCTCTATTGCCCACTCAATCGCATCAAGCTCAGTTCCAATGCGTCCACCGTTTAACACAACCTGAAAATGACCGTCTGCTCGGCGCGCATCGATTGCAAGAACCACACACTGGCTGCCAAACATGCACGCAGCATCGGATATAAGCTTTTTATTTCGAACAGCTGCAGAATTAACGGATATTTTATCCGCGCCCGCGCGCAAAATATCCCTGAAATCCTCAACTGTTCTGATACCACCGCCGACAGTTAATGGAACAAAAACCTGGCTCGCGGTTTTTTCAACTATATCCGCGACCGTCTTTCTTGCACCGTGCGTCGCAGTAATATCCAAAAATACTATTTCGTCTGCACCCTGATCACTGTAAAACTTTGCAAGCTCTACCGGATCACCTGCATCGCGCAGATTGACAAAGTTTACGCCTTTTACGACGCGTCCGTCATGCACATCAAGACATGGAATAATACGCTTTGCAAGCATCTTTTATTCCCCTTTCGCTGCTTTAATTGCGGCTTTTAAATCAATGGTTCCTGAATAAATTGCCTTACCGAGAATTGCGCCATCAATTCCGCCTTTATAAAGCTTCTTTACATCGTCAACCGTTGTCACACCGCCGCTTGCAATAATATCGCAGGATACACTCTCTTTTAGCTTAAAGAGCTTATCAAAGGACGGACCTTCAAGTGTACCGTCACAGTCTATATCTGTAAATATAATTGTCTTTACACCCAACTGCTCCATTTTTTTGGAAAATTCAAGATAATCAACACCGCTGTCAACTGTCCAGCCGCGGGTCTTTACCATACCGCCGAGTGCATCAATCCCAACAGCTATTCTCTCGCCGTATTCCTTGACCGCCTCGCGTACAAACTCAGGATTTTCAACCGCTGCCGAACCGATAATCGCACGGTAAATACCTAAATCAAACGCAGCCTGAATATCCGCCATGGTTCTGATTCCGCCGCCCAATTCAGCACGCATACCATTTGCTAAAATCTCTTTAATTACCTCACGGTTTTTCCCAACGCCTGACAGTGCACCGTCCAAATCCACAACATGTATAATCTCGGCTCCTGCAGCTTTGAAACTGTCTGATGTTTTCCCTGCACTGTCAGCCACCTGATGCACAGTCGAAAACTCACCTTTGTATAAGCGCACGCATTTGCCGTCCTTTAAATCAATAGCAGGTAAAATTTGCATATGTTCTGTCTCCTTTTAAATGAGGCTTGCGAAATTCTTTAAAATTGCAAGTCCGGTTTCTCCGCTTTTTTCCGGATGGAACTGGCAACCATACGCATTTCCGTGCCGGACCATAGCGCAAACCTCTGTGCCATAATCGCAAACCGCGGTCACATCAGCACTGTTTTGCGCCAATGCACAGTAGCTGTGAACAAAATAGACATACGCACCGTCGTCAATTCCTTTCGTAAGCTGGTTCGGATTCTTTATTTTAAGGCTGTTCCAGCCAATTTGCGGAAGCTTCAACTCAGTCTCTATACGGCGTATTTCTCCACCTACAATACCAAGACCTTTACGCTCACAAACCTCGTAACCGCGCTCAAACAGAAGCTGCATACCAAGGCAGATTCCCAAAAGCGGCTTTTTTTCAATTTCCTCTGAAATAACCTCTATAAGTCCGGTATCCGAAAGCGCATCCATAGCTTTAGGAAACGCACCAACACCGGGCAGAATAAGCGCATCAGCGCGCTTTATTTCGTCTGCATCACCGGTTATGCAATTTGGCACTCCGATATAATTCAAAGCCTTTGATACGCTATGGAGATTCCCCATACCGTAATCAATAATTGCAGTCATGCCCTTCATTTTTACAGCACTCCTTTTGTTGACGGAAGCTCGTTTCCGCTGCGAACAACCGCTTCTTTGAGCGCACGTGCAAGGGCTTTGAACATGGCTTCGGTTATGTGATGCGCATTTTCCCCATATTCCGAGCGGATATGCAGTGTTATGCCCGCATTATCAGAAAAGGCACGCAAAAATTCCTTTGTAAGACATGAATCGTAATCGCCTATTTTCTCCTGCGGCATGTCCGCATTGCAGGCAAGAAACGCTCTTCCGCTGACATCTACAGCGCAAAAAGTCAGTGCTTCATCCATCGGTATATAGCTGCTTGCAAAACGCTTAATGCCACGCTTGTCACCCAGCGCTTCACGAAATGCACATCCGAGTACTATTCCGGTATCCTCTACCGTGTGATGGCCGTCTACATTAAGGTCACCTTTCACACTTACATCAAGACCGAAGCCACCGTGCGTAGCAAAAGCCTGAAGCATGTGGTCAAAGAAACCTATGCCGGTATCTATCTTGCTCAGACCGCCGTCCAAGCAAAGCTTAAGAGAAATATCCGTTTCACGTGTGGTTCGATTAATTATTGCTTCTCTCTTTTCCACAAATGTTTCCCCCTAACAATTTTCAAGTATTTCGCGCATAGCCGCGATAAGTTTTTCATTTTCATCCCTACTGCCCGCGGTTATTCTAAGAAAGGTCGGGAATTTGCGCACTACTATATCGCGCGCCATGAGTTTTTCAAAAATAACCTCTGTAAATCGGGACTCTACAATAACAAAGTTTGCATGGCTCGGAAGAACCTTTATTTTTCCGTTAGTGCTTTCATCAACTTGCATGAGTTCTTTTTGGAGTTCTTCGCGAGAAGCCACAATCTCCTCTATTGCACTTTTAAGGTAATCCTTTTCCTCAAGCACAGCGCAAGCCGCCGCCTGAGTCATTGAATTTATATTAAACGGCGATTTTGCTTTCTTAATAAGGTCAATAATCTCCTTACGAGCTATGGCAAATCCCAAGCGTATTCCGGCAAGACCGAATGCTTTTGAGCAGGTTCTGAGAACTATCACATTTTCAAGAGCTGCAATATCACTTAAAATGCTTTGATTCCAAAAATCCATATACGCTTCATCGACTACAACAAGCGTTTCCGGCAATTCTTTTGATATTAAAATTACCTCTTCGCGTGTTATGCCGCTTCCGGTTGGATTACACGGATTTGAAAAGAACACCGCAGCTGCCCTCTGCGCTTTAGCCTCTGATATAAGAGCTTTTACATCAATACTTCTTTCGGTTTTGGGAGTGGATATTACCTCCACTTCTGCCATTTCCGCATAGAACGCATACATAGAAAAGTCAGGCTTTGTCACCAATATTTTGCTTCCTTTTTCAAGAAAGCTGTTTACTAGTATTGAAATAAGCTCATCTGAGCCGTTGCCTGCAACTATCTGGTCATACTCTACTCCAAAATAATCAGCTGCAGCTTTGCAGACATTCTTTGTCATCGGGTCAGGATAACGGTTGAATAAAACCTCAGAAACCGCTTTGTTTACCTTATTTGCAATATTTTCCGGTAGATTTAAAAAGCTTTCGTTTGCATCAAGCTTGACTTCCGGCATTCCCTCGGTCGGGTCATAGGGCGCAAGGTCTTTTAGTTTTGGCGGAATGCGCATTATTTTTCACCTCTTACTTTAATCGAATACGCATGCGCATCCAAACCTTCGGAAAGTGCAAGCTCCTGTATTTCCCGGGAAATATCCGAAAGAGCTGATTGCGTATATGAGATAATACTTGTTTTTTTCAAAAAACTGTCCGTAGACAGCGGAGAGAAAAATCGAGCGGTTCCGGAAGTCGGAAGAACATGGCATGGACCTGCCATATAATCACCAAGAGGCTCCGGGGAATTTTGCCCCAAGAACAGGGCTCCCGCATTGTTTAGTTTCTCTGCCAAAACTTCCGGCTCGCGCGTCATTATTTCCAGATGCTCGGGTGCTATTTGGTCTGCCAGAGAACAACCCATATCCCAATCCGGAACAACCACAATCGCGCCGAAATCACGCAATGATTTTTCGATTATATCTTTTCTTGAACGCTCGGCGGTTTGAACTTTTACCTGCTCAATTGCCGCTTTTGCAAGTTTTTCGCTTGTAGTTATAAGTATTGCGCTTGCAAGAGTATCATGCTCTGCCTGACTTAGTAAATCGGCAGCAACATATCGAGCGGGTGCACTCTCATCGGCAAGGACGAGGATTTCAGACGGTCCTGCAACCATATCAATATCCACCTGACCGTATACCAAACGCTTGGCAGCCGCTACATATGCATTGCCGGGACCGACAATTTTATCCACACGCGGAATAAATCCCGCGCCGTAGGCAAGCGCGCCTATAGCCTGAACTCCGCCAACGGCAATCACGCGATCAACACCGGCAATATACGCTGCGGTAAGGACTGCGTTATTTAGGTTTTTCGTCGGCGGTGTAACCATAATAACTTCTTTTACTCCCGCAACCTTGGCAGGGACAATATTCATAAGTACAGATGACGGATATGCTGCTGTGCCACCCGGGACATATACGCCGACACGCTCAAGTCCGCGAACCTTTTGCCCGAGCTTGGAGCCGTTTCCCATATTCCACTCCCAGCTTTTGGCAAGCATGCGCTCGTGATACTCGCGGATATTTTCTTTTGCGTGCTCGAGCGCGTTTTTTAGTGATACACTGCAAGCCTCATATGCGCTCTTTAGCTCGTCTTTTGTTATCTCTTTTGCCTCGCAGCCATCAAACTTTAACGAATATTTATTGACTGCTTCAAGACCGTTTTCTGCTATATCCTTTAAAATCTCCGCGGCGCTTTGCGAAATTTCAGCACTTACTTTAGTGGCGCGACCGCGCATTTCCTTGATAAGTGATTGCTCCGCATTTCCGTCAGCATAAATTATATTAAGCATCGCGATGCTCCTTCCTTTGCTTTTACAACGCAGACTCCAATTTGCCGATAAAGTCAAAAATCTCATCCTTATAGAGCTTCATTGACGCTATATTTACTATCAGGCGAGCACTTACCGGATGCACATCCTCAATCGGAACAAGTCCATTTTCCTTGAGGGTTGAGCCGGTTTCAACAATATCGACAATCGCATCGGCTATTCCGAGTAGTGGCGCAAGCTCAACTGAGCCCTCAATTTTAATTATATCCACGTCCATGCCTTTTTTGGCAAAATACGCTTTTGCAACCTTTGGATACTTAGTCGCTATACGGCGGGTTTTATACGTGCCGTACAAGTCATCGCCTTCCTTAATAGCAACTGCAAATCGGCATTTTCCAAAGCCCAAATCCAGCATTTCGTAGAAAGAACTACCGTTTTCCATTATGGTATCCTTACCTACTACGCCCATGTCACACACGCCGTGTTCTACATATGTAATTACATCTGCCGCCTTGGCTAAAACTATATCAAGGTTATAATTTGGCAACTGATAAATAAGCTTACGGCTTCCGGATTCGAGTTCCGTACAATCCATTCCTATTTTTTTTAGTGCCTCGATTGTCTTCTTTTCAAGACGCCCTTTTGTAAGAGCTATACGCAAACGATTCATATTATATAAAACCACCAATCTGCAAATTATTCGCCGCAGCTCTCTGCGCTTCCGTCTCTGCCTATTATTACTACCTTTTTACCTTCGCGCTTTGCTCTTTCAAGAGTACGTTCAAGAGAGCGTTCGGGTGATAATATGCATCCTGCATTTTTATCCATATAATCAAACGCAAAGCGGATTGCACCGGGAGCAACAAAAAGAATGGTATCCTCTTTTTTCTCTTCCACCTTAACTTGTGATGCAACCGCATCTATGTCAATTGCAAATCCTATAGCCGGCATTTCACGTCCGAACACACCGGTGAGCTTGTCGTAACGTCCACCGCTGAGAACCGGTTTACCTATTCCTTCAACATATCCGCGGATGATAACTCCGGTATAATAATCTATCTGATGTACCAAGCCTAAATCAATACTTATGCAGTCGGCAACACCCGCTTCACGAAGACCACAGTATAGACTGCGTAAATACTCCAAATCCTTTGTGGCATTAGAGTTTTTCTCATACTCCTGAGCAATATCCAAAACCTCTTCACCGCCAAACAGCCTTGACATACGGCAAAGGGCGCGCTTTGCTGCGGTATCTCCATACTCCTCGAGCATGTCATTAAGCCCTGCGAAGTTTTTATTTTCAATCATAGAGCGCATTTGTTCAAACTTCGCATCATCCATATGCAGCTCTGCGGCAAGGTTTTTAAAAAATCCCGCATCGCCGATTTCTATATGAATCTTTCTGTCTGTGCATGCACGAAGAGAATCCACCGCCATGACTATGGTTTCTATATCCGCATTAAGTCCGCCAAAACCCAAAAGCTCTACGCCACCCTGCATAACTTCAGTGCTGTGACCACTTCCGGGTACTCCTGCGCGGTAGCTTTTCTGCATATAGAACAAACGCGCCGGAAATGCATCCTCGGGCATTTTAGTAGCAGCTATTCTTGCGATAGGCGTTGTTATATCCGGACGCAGCACCATAAGACGCCCGGTGCACTCGGACATTTTAAAAAGCAATTCCTCAGGCATTGGATTTTCCTGCTCGAGCACAACATCATAATACTCAAACGTGGGACAGATAACCTCAGAAAACCCCCTGCGCAAGAATAAATCGCTCAATTTCTTCTGAACATATCGCATTGAGCGGCATTCGTCAAACAAATAATCCTTTGTTCCTATAGGCGTATGGATTGTATGCTGTTTCATTTATATACCTCAATTCATTAATTTATCACTTTAATACGCTAAATTATATCATGATTCACTTAGTCTGTCAACAGTTTTAGCTCGGTTTGTTTTTTATTTAAAATGAATAAGAGAATTTAAACGACGCAAAATATCAGTTACAGATAAATAATTAAAAATCGGGAGGAAATGATTATGCCTTATTCAGTTGGTATTTACCAAAATAAGAACAGCTCATTTTCAGAAATTATATGCACCTCACTCTCACACTTCGGAGTCAAAATAACACAGTGCACAAACGTAAAAGATGAGTTTTTTTCTGATGATAACAACTCACTCAATGTCTATTCAGTTGAGTGTGCGGCACTACTTCCCGACCACCTTGATATATGCATTTTAGAGTCAGGATATGAAAAATCGAATTCTTTTCCTCAAGCAGATACCGTAATCGTGCCGGACATATGCAGCGTATCAACAATAAGCCAATTAAATCCTAAAAGCGTAATTACCTATGGACTAAGCTGCAAAAACACGGTAACTGTCTCAAGCCTTATCCAAAGCAAACTCATTGTATCCGTTCAACGCGAAATCGTTTCGCTTGGTAAAAATCGAATCGTCGAACAAGAATTTTCAATTGATTTAAAAAACTCAAACCAAATAGAAGCATTGCTTGCAAGCATATCTATTCTGCTTCTTTTAGATATACCGGTTGAAACGATAAAACATATTGATTTTTTACGCACCGCGGTTATGTAAAGAATATTTGTTGCTACCTCTGAATATATTTTAAAAAAACTAACGATACGAGGTAGATAATATGATAACAGCATCACAAAACAGTCTTATTTTATGTGGTAGAGTTTATGAGTCCCCATTTTTTTCACACCAGTCACATGGAGAGCGTTTTATGCGCTTTCCACTGATCGTAAAACGTCTGTCGGAAGCATCGGATACTATCAATGTTCTCGTAAACGAAAAAAAACTTCAAAACCTTGAAATAGTCCCCGGAGATTTTATATCGATTTCAGGTGAACTGCGTTCTTTCAACAACAAATCCGGAATCGGGAGTCGCCTTGTCATAACCGCGTATGCACGTGAGATTTCTCACCATACCGAGGAATATTTAAATGAGCTTACACTAACGGGTATTCTTTGCAAAGAACCCATATACCGTAAAACACCGCTCGGGCGTGAAATTTGCGATTTAATGCTCGCAATAAATCGGCGATACGGTCGCGCGGATTATCTGCCATGTATAGCTTGGGGAAGAAACGCTTATATCGCCTCTTTATTCGAGGTTGGTTCGTGCGTTAACCTGACCGGTCGAATACAGAGCAGAAACTATATTAAACTAATAGATGGGATTGAACACCCGCGTGTTACATATGAGGTTTCAATCTCCTCTGTTTGTGAAAATTCAAATGCAATTATTTCCTGAATATTCGGCTGATATCGACAGATAATAATCTTGGTTAACAAACCAAATAAAATTTTTCAGGAGATGAAAACAATGTCAGATATTTTAGTACCCAACGCAAAGGACGCAATGAACAAGTTTAAAATGGAAGCTGCAAGTGAAGTCGGCGTTACTCTCAAGCAGGGATATAACGGCGATTTGACTTCCCGTCAGGCAGGCTCCATCGGTGGCCAGATGGTCAAGAAGATGATCGAGTCTTACGAGAAGAGCATGCACTAAACCCGGTAGTTCAGGGTTAATAAATCAGCGAAACAGCGGTGAAAGAGCAGTCAAAGCTTTTTCACCGCTGTTTTATCTTTAACAATCAGCACATGGCCAAATCGAGCTGTTTTCCGCCGAGTATGTGGAAATGCAAGTGACCAACGGTTTGCCCCGCATGCTCACCGCAGTTTGTTACAACGCGAAATCCCTCATGGAGATTTTGCTCCTTGGCTATCTGCGCTACTACTTCAAATATATGTGATATTACAGCACTGTTATCGCATGTGACATCTGCAGCAGAGCTGATGTGCAATTTAGGAATAACAAGTATATGCATCGGTGCTTGCGGATTTATATCATAAAAAGCGAATACGGTTTCATCTTCATAGACTTTCTTTGATGGGATTTCACCCTTTATAATCTTACAAAAAAGACAATCTGACATTTTTACCCCTCCGCTTATTTTGCGTTTTCAGCTACGAATACTTCGGCTGCAGAGAGCGCTTCATCGAGCTTGGAAACATCGTTTCCGCCCGCCATAGCGCTATCCGGCTTACCGCCACCGCTTCCGCCTGCAACCTTTGCAACCGTGCGAACCAAGTCACCCGCTTTTATTCCCTTTGCAATAGCCTGTTTTCCACAGCTTGCACTAAATACTATCTTACCGTCTGCCACACTTGCAAGGACTGCAACCGTAGTCTCATCATTTTCGCGCAGCTGACTTCCGATAACACGAAGGCTGTCGCCCTTTACATTATTAAGCTTTGCTGCAATCAGCTTAAGTCCTGCTATATCTTTGGCATTGTTTACAAGACCTTCCGCATCCTTTTGGGCAAGCTTTTCTTCAAGTGCTTCAAGCTCACTGCGAAGAGCCTTGATTTCAGCAGTAGTTTGCACCGCTTTATTTACAAGCTCCTTAGGTGCGGTCTTTAAAATCTCTGCCAAGCGGTACATTGTCTCTGCACTCTCATCAATTTTTGCCAAGACACCGTTTCCGCACACTGCCTCTATTCTACGTACACCCGCGGCAACAGATGATTCGGAAACAATTTTGAAGAGTCCTGCTTTGGCAGTGTTGTCAAGATGCGTACCGCCGCACAGCTCAACAGAATAATCACCCATTTTAACAACACGGACAACATCACCGTATTTTTCGCCAAACAGTGCCATCGCACCGAGCTTTTTAGCCTCTTCAATCGGCATAGTTGATACATTAATTTCCATACCTGCCATCATCTGGCTGTTGACTTCGTTTTCAACTTTTGCAAGCTCTTCGTCTGACATTTGAGAGAAATGAGTAAAGTCAAAACGCACGGTATCCGGACCGACCATTGAACCTGCCTGCTCTACATGCGTGCCAAGCACATTACGCAGTGCCTTTTGCAGCAAATGTGTAGCGGAGTGCGCTCTTGCAATTGCCTGACGTCGATTTGCATCATACTCTGCCGTAACCGCATCACCTTTTGCAATTGCACCGGATTCCAATGTACCGTTATGCAGGTATTTTCCATCCTTGGTTTTCGAAACATCAGATACGCGTACAAGTCCTACCTGCTCACCGTCCTTGATAACGCGGATTATGCCGGTATCAGCAGACTGACCGCCGGACTCTGCATAGAATACTGTTCTGTCAAGAACCACGCTGACCTGACCCTCATAAGCAGTGTCAACAACTGCGCCGTCAGCTACGACAGCGAGAACCTTTGCATCGCAGCTTGACTCAGAATATCCTAAAAATTCGGTCTTTACAGACTTATCCAAACCTAAGTCAACACTTTCCCAACCGAAGTCACCCATAGCTGCACGCGCTGCACGTGCGCGCTCGCGTTGCTCATTCATAAGCGCATCAAATCCTTCACGGTCAAGGGCTAATCCCTGCTCCTCAAGGATTTCCAAGGTAAGGTCTATCGGGAAGCCGTAAGTATCGTTAAGTTTAAATGCATCTTCGCCTGAAAGGGTGTTACCCTCGTCAGCTTTGAGCTTTGCAATAATATCATTTAAAATGCTAAGGCCTGCATCAATCGTGCGATTGAAACTCTCCTCTTCCATTTTAATTACTTTTCGGATAAACTCCTGCTTCTTTACAAGCTCAGGATATGCATCACCGCTCTCTGAAACCACGGTATTGCAAACCTCATGTAAGAATGCACCACTGATTCCGAGTAATCTGCCATGGCGCGCAGCGCGGCGAAGCAGACGGCGAAGAACGTATCCGCGTCCCTCGTTTGACGGCATAACACCGTCACAAACCATCATGGTAGTGCTTCGGATATGGTCAGTGATAATACGAAGTGAGACATCGGATTTTTCATCTGCACCGTAAGATACACCCGCAAGCTTTGAAATATGCTCCATTATATTTTTAACGGTATCAACCTCAAAGAGAGAGTTTACGCCCTGCATGATGCATGCCAGACGCTCAAGTCCCATACCAGTATCAATATTCTTGCGTTTTAAAGGGGTATAGTTTCCGTTGCCGTCGTTATTAAACTGGGTGAATACCAGGTTCCAGAATTCCACATAACGGTCACAGTCACACCCTACTGCACAGTCAGGAGAATCACAGCCATGCTCCGGACCGCGGTCAAAGTAAATTTCCGAGCACGGACCGCAAGGGCCTGCGCCGATTTCCCAGAAGTTATCCGCTTTACCGAGGCGAACCATATGCGACTCAGAAACACCTACCTGCTTGGTCCACAAATCCCATGCCTCGTCATCATCCAGATATACGGATACATATAAACGGTCCTCCGGAATTTCCATTACCTTTGTAATAAATTCCCACGCCCAGGTCATAGCTTCAATTTTAAAGTAATCTCCAAAAGAGAAGTTTCCGAGCATCTCAAAGAACGTTCCGTGGCGAGAGGTTTTTCCCACACGCTCAATATCCGGAGTTCTGATACATTTTTGGCACGTGGTCACACGTGAACGCGGCGGAGTAACCTCGCCTGCAAAGTAAGGCTTCATGGGTGCCATACCGGAGTTTATCAGCAGCAAAGACTGATCTCCCTGCGGAAGGAGCGGAAAGCTCGGCAAACGCAAATGTCCTTTACTTTCAAAAAATGATAAATATTTTTCGCGCAACTCATTTAAACCTGTATATTGCATAATTACCTCCGATATGCCATAAAATAGCAATTAGAATTCTTTTATATACTATTATATCACAACCAAAAATCATGTCAATGTTACAGAACATAGATAACTAAAGAATTTTACTTGCAGAACTTGTTTATATATTGTATAATTCGTACATGACATATTTATACAAATACAATGAAACGGAGCGTATATTATGAAAATGAAAAAAATATCGGCACTTTTCCTGTCCCTGCTCATGTTATTCTCCCTGGCTTCTTGTCAGTTGGGTCAACGTGAGGACCATGAGTATTTCTTAGTCGAGGACTTTGAGGGTAAATCTGTAGGTGTCCTTGAAAATTCAGGACTTGAGGCATCTGTAAAAGACAGAATCCCCGGCGCAAGAATTAAAAAATATGACTCAATAGACAAAGCTGTCAGTGCGCTTAAGGCATACAAAGTTGAAACCCTGGTTGTAAGCGGCAGTGTTGCAGATTATATTTTAAATAAAGATGACTCTTTGGCAAAGGTTTTACAGGTTTATACTGATAGTCAAACCGTAGTGGCCTCCACCACATTAGGAAGCACTGCTGAGGGTGAATTCCGCTCAAACATTGACGCAACGATGTCGCGTTTAAAAGGTAACGGCACGTACTATAAACTTCTTGAAAAATATATTTTCAATGAAGCCCCTATGGGAAATAATTCAAATATTCAATTTAATGAAACTAAAATAGGGCGTGAGCTCCTTATAGGTGTCTGCGCAAATTCCGCACCGTTCTCTTATAAAAACGATGCAGGTCAGTGGGCAGGCTTTGATATTGAAATTGCAAACGAAATTGCGAGGTACTACGGTGCTACCCCGGTTTTCAAGGAATATACCAAGGATGAATTGATTCCGGCTTTGGAAAACGGAGAAATCCGCGTTGGCTTCGGTCAGTTCACCGCCAAAGAAAGTGAAGAGTGGCCGCATCCGGTTTACCCGGCAAATTACTTTGACTCTTCGGTTTATCTCGTATCCAACAAAGACGATGTAGGTATAAATCCCTTTACAAGCGATTATTTAAGCTAAACCATATATAAAAGAAGTCAGTTCAAGTGATGCCTTGAACTGACTTCTTTTTATATTACTGCTTCGATGATAAAGCATTGTATATTTCTTTTATATTTTTAAAAACAAAATCCGGCTTTACTTGGCTTTTTTCCAAATCATCACGCGTGGTTTCTCCACTTAAAACCAATGCAGTTCTTACACCGGCATTAACTCCGCAAGTGATATCCGTATAAATCCTGTCACCTATTACCATGGTTTCATCTTTCTTAAATCCGGTAAGCTCCATTGAAAGATATGCCATATCAGGCTTTGGTTTTCCCATAAACTCCGGCATTCGCCCGGTCGCCTCACACAACATTTTGCTTATCGAACCGCAATCCGGAACAAATCCGAATTCTGTCGGACAAACCCAGTCAGTATTGGTCGCTATGTAATCCACACCTCTGCCGAGCAGGATACACGCATCCTCAAGCTTTTTAAATGTAAGCTCGGTATCAAATCCTATGCACAGGCAGTCAATATCATCTTCTAACTTATCTGTTATGGGAAGACCACCTTCTTTTAATTGCTCTTTATACGCTTCGGTTCCGAACGCATATATCTTTTTGTAGTTTTTTTCATTTAAATATTTTATTGTTACGTGAACAGATGTAACAAAATCCTCTTTTGTCGCGCAGATACCCATACACGCAAGCTTTTGAATATATTTATCAACGCTTTTGGAAGAATTATTTGTCATGAACATGTATCTCCCGCCGATACTCTTTACATGATTTAAAAACTCTTGTGTCCCGTCAAAGAGGTCATTGCCCAGATAAATAGTTCCGTCCATATCCAAAAGAAAAAGGCGACATTCTGTTATTCTTTTTCTATCCATAGGTTAAATCTCCCACAATTCTTCTTTTCCTGTAGAAACCGCTGTTGCACCGTGTAAAAAAGCAAGCTCTATCTCTTCTTTATCTTCTATCAACCCGCCGGCTATAATAGGAACACTTACACGTTTTTTTAGTTTCTCAAGAGCTTTTGCAAGCACACCCGGCATAATCTCTATCATATCCGCTTTTGAGCTTTTCTGAGTCTCCACAGTTGTATCTATTGACTGCGAATCAATAATGAAAAAACGCTGTACCGTAAACATACCAAGTTCATGTGCAAGCTTTATCATATTTGCACGCGTACTTATAATTCCGTCCACACTTAAATTTTTCAAATATGTCAAGCCGCTTTTGTCCTTGCCTATGCCGCTCGCCAAATCAACATGTACAAATATCTTTTTCTGCTTATCCTGTGCAATTTTTACTTTATTTTCAAGCGTAAGCAAATCCGGACTCAAATCAAAAATCACATCAACATTTGCATTTACTGCTTTTAAAAACTCTTGGTCGTTTCTCACCGCGGCAATAACTCGTTTATTAAAACTCATCGCGCTATCTCCTTATTTTGCGTAGCCACAATATTGCTCCCGAATACATCCTTAATTATAATATCTCCGATGAAAACAGGCAAGTCCACCTTTGTATTATTTATTATTTCCATACATTCACCGATTTTATCTTTTGGTATGGCACTGTCGGTTTTTACCGCAACCACTCCGCCGCAGCTGCATGCAACCGTGCTTGTAACAGTTCTTCTCGGATCGGTATATTCATCGCGAGCATATCTTTCCCCCTTCGGGCAAGAGTTGCCGCAAACGCTCAATCCTTTTCCGGTGTCACATTCAACCGATAATAAGCATCCAAGCGGACATACTATGCAAGTAAATTCCCTTTTCATTTTACTCCTCCTCTAAAGCAAAGTACAGACTATTTACATTTGCGAGCATATTTTCTTTTATTGTAACACTTTCCATCTCGCCCGGTGCCACACTTTTCTTTTTCTTTGAACATATTAGCTCACCATCACTGTAAACGTTTATTCTTACGTTTTTGTACACACCCGCAACCCTGAAATACACCTTGACAGCTTTTTTCTCGCTAATGCGTTGCGGCACTGTATAACGTATCTTCCCATCGGTTTTCACGTCGATATTGGTATCGTTGTTTTTCCGTCCTTGTATGTATTCTGCCGCACTTTTTCCCGCGCGTTCGGCTTCTTCGGACACAAAATCCACCAAATCATGGATGTGCAAAACGTTGCCGCAAGCAAACACACCGTCAAGCGAGGTTTCTCTGTTTTGATCGACGATTGCTCCCTTTGTCACTTCATCAATCTCTATACCCATATCCCTTATAAGTTCATTTTCGGGTATGAGCCCAACAGACAAAAGTAATGTGTCACACTCAATATACTCCTCAGTGCCCAAAATTGGTTGACGCTTAGAGTCCACTTCCACAATTGTTACTCCCTCAACCCTGTCCTTTCCGTGAATCTCAAGCACGGTATAGCTTAATTTAAGCGGAATGCCAAAATCTTTGAGGCATTGCTGAATATTTCTCGCAAGACCTCCCGAATACGGCATCACTTCACAAACTGCTTCGACTTTTGCTCCTTCAAGATGCATGCGTCTTGCCATTATAAGACCAATATCACCGGAGCCTAAAATTACAATTCTCTCCCCGGGCAAGTATCCTTTTATATTTACATACTTTTGTGCGGTTCCCGCAGTATATATCCCCGCGGGTCTGCTTCCTGCAATATTGAGTGCACCTTTTGCGCGCTCTCTGCACCCCATAGCCAGTATTATTGCTTTTGCAGGTATATTGAATATTCCATCCTCTGCATTAGTCGCACACACCACTTTATCCTTTGAAATTTTCAAAACCATGGTATTTACTTTTACTTCAATTCCCAATTCACGAACTCTTTTTTCGTATTTCCATGCGTATTCGGGTCCGGTAAGTTCCTCACCGAACTTGTGCAACCCAAAACCGTTATGTATGCACTGTTGAAGAACTCCGCCCAAGTTCTCCTCTCGCTCAAGAATCAGAATATCTTTTATACCGTTCTCATATGCGGAAACCGCCGCGCTCATACCCGCAGAGCCACCGCCAATTATAACCAATTCCCTTACTTTCTCAGTCATCACTTCATCTCCTTGGTTTTCCTTATATTCACATAAGATTCTCCGCCGAACTTCGTCACTTTTTCATACTCAATTCCCATTTCTTCTGCAAGCAACTCGGTTATTCGTGACGAACAAAAACCGCCCTGGCATCTACCCATTTGCGCTCTGGTTCTGCGTTTAACACCGTCTAAATCCCGCGCCCCGGGATTTTGCCTTATAGCCTGCAAAATCTCACCTTCGGTAACCGTTTCACATCTGCATACAACTCTACCGTAAGCAGGGTTTTGCCTTATTATCTTATTTTTTTCATCTTCACAAGCTTCTCTGAATGTATGCATCGATGGACGACAAGGGTTAAAATTGTCTTTTTTGATAAGTTCATTATTTAGTTTTTTCACCATGTCAGCGACGTAATCTGCAATAGCGGGAGCCGAAGTCAGTCCCGGAGACTCTATACCCGCAACATTTATAAACCCATGCACAGGTGAATTAATTATAAAATCGCCGGTACTTCCTACTGCACGCAACCCGGAGAAAGATGTTATAACCTTATATGTCGGTATATTTTTTACATTATCGGATGTTTTTGAGAGTATTTCTTTTAACCCTGCAGGCGTAGTATCTCGATTTTCTTTATCCTCTGAATCAACCGAGGTAGGACCGAGCAGAAGATTTCCGTCAACCGTTGGGGAAACCAATATTCCCTTTCCCATTTTACTCGGAGTCCTGAACACGGTATTTTTTACAATGCTGCCGCATTCTTTGTCCAGAAGCATATACTCACCGCGTCTTGGATGTATGGTAAATGAATTATCCCCGACCATCGCAGCAATTTTATCCGAGTATATTCCCGCAGCATTTATGATAAATCTCGCCTTAATTTTGTCCGTGTCGGATTTAATTGTGTACACACCGTTTTCCCATTCTATTTCCCGCACGTGAAAGTTAAGGCGGAGTTTGGCTCCGTTATCCATGGCATTTCCTATCGCGGCCACAGTTAACTCATACGGACACACTATGCCGCCAGTAGGAGCATACAGCGCACAAACCGCATCATCTGAAATGTTATTCTCATGTTTTTTAAGCTCATCTCTTGAAAGGATTTTAAGCCCTTTTACGCCGTTTGTTCTACCACGTTTATAAAGTTCTTCTATCGTCTCCTCATCACTTGAATCAAAGCCAATTACGAGTGAACCGTTGTTATTATATTTGACTCCGAGTTCTTCTGTAATTTTGGGCATCAATGCCGCACCCTCGACATTGAATTTAGCCTTTAAACTTCCTTCTTTGGCATCAAATCCCGCATGTATTATGCCGGAATTTGCCTTTGAAGCGCCCATTGCAACATCATTTTCCTTTTCCAGTATACATATTTTGAGTCTATAGGTTGACAGCTTTCTCGCTATCATTCCTCCTATTACCCCTGCGCCTATCACCGCTACATCATACATTTGATTACCACATCCCTTTCTCGTAATGAAATTCAACAAAAAAAGACGCACCAAAACAAAAGCATAACTTTTGTTTTGATACGTCTCCAAATCTCTGCATCGTGTATATGATAGCACATCAACACCGATTTGTCAAATAAAGATACTTTCTATTTCTTTATTTCTTTCCAATAACGCTCGTTGGCTTGTTCAAGCTTATTGTTTCCGTACTCATAATACTTTTTATTTTTTAGTGCATCGGGCAGATACTGTTGGCGCACCCAATTATTTTCAAATGAGTGCGGGTACTTATACGTAAGTCCCCTGCCCATTTTTGCAGCACCCGAATAGTGCGAGTCCTTGAGATGCGCAGGTATATCGCCGTTTTTACCTTCGCGTATATCCTGCATAGCCGCATCAATAGCCACAATAGCTGAGTTTGACTTAGGAGCAGTAGCGAGCAAGATAGCCGCTTGAGCAAGCGGTATCCTTGCCTCGGGAAGTCCAAGCTGCAACGCACTGTCAACGCAGGACTTTACAATCGTCACCGCCTGCGGGTACGCAAGCCCGATATCCTCAGATGCTATTACCAAAAGCCTGCGACAAGCAGACGGCAAATCTCCGGCCTCAAGCAGACGTCCTAAATAGTGCACAGCCGCGTCCGCGTCCGAGCCGCGAATGGATTTCTGCAAAGCTGAAAGAATGTCATAATGCGCATCGCCCTCGCGGTCATAACGCATAGCACTCTTCTGCGCTATAATCTGAGTATCGGCGAGTGTTACTTTGTTATTTTCTGCACTCGAGCACAAAAGCTCAACTGCGTTTAATGACTTGCGCACATCACCGCCGCAAGCTGATGCAATATGCTCAGCCACTCCATCTTCGATTTCAAGCGTGGGTTCACATTTCTGAAAGCCTCTCTTAATCGCCGCGACTACCTCGCTTGCCGACACCGGCTTAAACTCAAACACAGTCGCACGTGAGAGTATCGCACCGTATACATAAAAATACGGATTCTCGGTTGTAGATGCAATGAGCGTTATCTTTCCGTTTTCGATAAACTCAAGAAGTGACTGTTGCTGTTTTTTATTAAAATATTGTATCTCGTCAAGATAAAGCAGAACACCCGATGGAGCCATTAGGGTATCAAGCTGAGCTATAATCTCCTTAATGTCCGAAATTGATGCAGTAGTCGCATTGAGCCTATAGAGCTTTTTGTTGGTGGATTTTGCAATTATATTGGCAACGGTTGTTTTTCCCGTGCCGGACGGACCGTAGAATATCATATTTGATATATTACCGGATTCTATTATACGGCGCAAAATACCGCCCTTACCCAAAATATGTTTTTGACCAACTACGTCATCAAGGGTTTCAGGTCTTATCCGATCTGCGAGCGGATGGTATGACATTTCTTCTCACCTCACCGTAACTGTAATCGTCTTTTGAAGAAACCTGCCACTCTGCATCGCAGAATGGCAGGTTTAATAAATTTGCTTTAGCTATTAATCGTAGAGCGGATATTTATCACACAGTGCATCAACACAGCTGCGGATATAATCAGCCTTCTCCTCAAAGTTGGTAGCGGTAAGATGGATAAGACGTGCAATTTCTGCCATGTCAGACTCATTGAAACCGCGAGTGGTAGCCGCGGGAGTACCGATACGGATACCGCTTGTGGTAAACGGGCTCTGCGGGTCGTTGGGAATTGTATTCTTATTAACGGTAATCTGAACCTGGTCAAGTCTCTTCTCAAGCTCTTTACCGGTAAGGTCAAACTTACGCAGGTCTACCAACATAAGGTGATTGTCTGTACCGCCGCTTACAAGGTCAAATCCGCACTGCTTGAGCGCATTTGCAAGCGCTGCTGCGTTGTTTACAACCTTCTGCTGATATTCCTTGAATTCAGGCTTAAGTGCTTCGCCGAAGCAAACCGCCTTAGCTGCAATAATGTGCATAAGCGGACCTCCCATAGTTCCCGGGAAAACCGCCTTATCAATCTGCTTTGCAAGCTCTTCCTTGCACATGATGATACCACCGCGCGGGCCGCGAAGAGTTTTATGCGTAGTTGTTGTTACAACGTCAGCATACGGTACCGGGCTCGGATGCAAGCCTGCAGCTACAAGACCTGCGATGTGAGCCATATCAACAACAAGGTATGCGCCTACAGACTTTGCAATTTCAGCCATACGCGGGAAATCAATAACACGCGGATATGCAGATGCACCTGCGATAATCATCTTCGGCTTATGCTCTTCTGCAAGCTTCTGCAGGTTATCATAATCTATTCTGTGAGTCTGGGCATCAACACCGTAAGGAACGATATTGTAATACGCACCGGAAATATTAACCGGGCTGCCGTGAGTCAAATGGCCGCCTTCGCTTAAGTTCATACCGAAAACAGTGTCACCAGGTTTTACCAGCGAAAAGTATACAGCCATGTTTGCGGAAGCGCCGGAATGTGGCTGAACATTTACATGCTCTGCACCAAACAACTCCTTAGCACGGTCAATAGCAAGTTGTTCAACAACATCAACGCACTCACATCCGCCGTAATAGCGCTTTCCGGGCAGACCCTCAGCGTACTTATTGGTAAGCACGGTACCTGCAGCAGCTAAAACAGCAGGACTTACAAAGTTCTCTGACGCAATCAGCTCTATATTTTTGCGCTGACGGTTATACTCAGATTTAATAGCTGAGCCCAGCTCCGGATCGTATTGTGCAAGAAAATCCATTGCATTATTTATCATTTTCTACATCTCCTTCAGACATAAACTGTCATATATAAATAGATAATAAATATTATACATGATTTTCCTATAAATTTCAATGGATATTGACAAAAAATTTTACCTCATGTTGTTTTTTATACAAACATGAGGTAAAATGATGTTTTATTGATTATTCAGCAGCCGGCTCGCTTGCTTCTTCTGCAACAGTTTCTTCAGCAGCAGGAGCTTCTTCAACAACCTCTTCTGCCTGCGGCTCTGCGACAGCTACAATTTCGTCCTCGCCTTCTACCGGCTCAGCATTTGCATTGCCCTGATCTTCCTCACCCGGAATCAATGCACGCATGGACAAGGAAATTTTCTTATTCTCCATATCAATGCCGATAATCTTTGCTTCGACTTCCTGACCGTCCTCAAGAACTTCGGTCGGACGTGCGATACGGCGATTGGTAATCTGAGAAATGTGGATAAGACCGTCAACACCCGGGAGAACCTGAGCGAACGCACCAAACGGCATCATTTTTACAATCTTAACCTTAGCTACATCGCCTTCGCTGTATTCAGAAACGAATTTCGTCCACGGATTGTCAGCTTCCTTGCGATAGCCGAGAGAGATTTTCTTCTTCTCTGCATCAAGTGCGATAACGTAAACTTCAACTACATCGCCAATCTTGAAAACTTCAGACGGATTTACGATGCGTGACCAAGACATCTGAGAGATATGAACCATACCGTCAACTCCGCCGATGTCAACGAATGCGCCGTAAGAGGTCATGGATTTTACAACACCGCTGTAAATCTTACCTACTTCAATGTCATTCCATACCTTCTCAGCTGCTGCGCGGCGCTCGTCCATAAGTACACTGCGGATAGAACCGACAACGCGCTTGCGCGGACGGTTTACCTCGGTAATGCGAAGCTTGACCTTGCGCTTGAGCATCTCGGACATCGGAGCTTCCTTGGGAAGACCGGTCTGTGATGCCGGAACAAATACGCGTGAGCCCTTGACAGACACAACGATTCCGCCCTTATTCTCATCAACAACTACACCCTCGACAACCAGCTTGTCCTGACGTGCTGCTTCAATGTCATCCCAGCTCTTGATAGCATCAAGACGGCGCTTTGAGAGGGTGATAACACCTTCAACGTCGTTTACGCGCTGAACGTAAACTTCAACCTCGTCGCCAACTTTAAAGACATCTTCTGCTTTTACACTCGGATCATCGCTGATTTGCGAAACCGGGATAATTCCCGCATGCTTGGTTCCGAGATCAACATAAATCTCAGTCGGCGTAATAGCTGTTACTATGCCGGTAGCCTTATCTCCTGTATTTAAAGTTTTAAATGAATGCTCAAGCATTTCCGCGAAGGACTCGCCTTCTGCAACATTTGTGATCTCCGCTACATTGGTTTTGATTTCGTCGCTCATTTTGTTTACAACCTCCTTAATTATCCAATC
>JAZTXE010000032.1:0-5558 GCA_045636205.1 Eubacteriales bacterium | reverse complement strand
CCCTGCTATGATAAACTCATTGAACTCTATGAGTCTGACCAAAACAATCCATTTGACCAGACTATGTACGTTTGCAAGATTTTTTCAATTCTTGCAAAGTATGTGTCAAAATATGACGCAAACAATGTATTTGGGAGTACGAATAACTTTATTGAAAAAGCTCTGCAGTATTTTGATATAAATTATCCCAATAAAATATCAATAAGCGATGTCGCAAGCGCACTCGGGCTTGACCGTTCGTATTTCTCACGCATGTTCAAGCAGTATATGGAAACCTCGCCGCAGGAATACCTGATTCGTCTGCGAATGAAAAAAGCATGTGAGTTTTTGATGGAGCCAAATCTGACGATTTCAAGCGTCGCTTATTCCGTCGGCTATGAACCGTTTACGTTTTCGCGCACGTTTAAGCAAGTTATCGGCGTATCTCCGACCGAGTACCGCGAAAAACTCGAAAAATAAACATAGTAAAAGGACCTGCTTGAGCAGGTCCTTTTTAATTATTTTCTTAAATACGCTTTGTTTTCATCTTTCGTGCAATAAACGTAAGCACGAGCAAAATAATGTACAAGCATCCGATTGTTATAAAAATTGCCGGCCATCCGAACGTATCTTTGACAAAGCCGAACACGACCGCTTGAATTGCAGCTCCCATGTACACCGCCCAGTCAAGTACACCGACTATTGTAGACGAAAATGCGCGACCACCCATATCGCCCGCAATGGCCCAGATAACACCTGTAACCATCGCAAACACACCTAAAACGAATAGCATAATTGATGCAGGTAATTGACTTCTTATAAACGGGAATATAAGCATTCCGGCAAATGTAATAACCGCCGCTAAAATGAGCATTGGCTCGCGTTTTCCCTTAAAAACCTTATCGGTAATCAGCGGGAACACAAACATCGCGCACGCTTGACCCACAGGAAGCAGAATTGAGCTGAAAATACCGTCTTTTATCGACAGTCCGAGTTGCTCTGTGAAATACGTCGGAATCCAAGTAAGAAGTCCATACCGACCGATACCCGCAATAGCGGAAATAAGACAAAACACCAACACCTTCGGCTCACTGAACAAAACCTTGTACGGATAAAGAAATCCTTTTTCCTCAATTTCGGATGCAAGCTGTGCATCGCGCTGCGCAGCTGCACTGTCCGGCTCATCAAACGCTTCAAGACCTACATCTTCAGGTTTTTCCTTGAAGAAAAACGCAAATGCTATGAGCATCAACACCATCGGAACCATCGGATAGCGAAAAGCCGCGCGCCATCCCCACTCGGGATTCCAATCCATGCACACGAGTATCGTCAGATACGTAACCACCTGCGCAAGTCCTGAAAACGCGGTAGTCAACCCTGAAGCAAACCCGCGCTTATCCTTCGGCCACCACTTGTTCAACACACCAAGTCCGTTCGCCCAGACGGTGGACTGAAAAAATCCGTTAAGACCCCAAAGAACCGCAATAACCGGTATCGAGGTTTGAAAAGAGATGATAACGTTTATAACGGCCGATGCAATGATGCCGAACATCATAAAGCGCTTATATCCAAAAAACGCACCCAACCGACCGTTTATAAGCTGACCGAATGCATAGCACCAGAACAGTGCGGACGAAACCACACCAAGCGCCGCAGTAGACGAACCAAGTCCCTCTGCCATCTGCGTCATGACTAAGTTTATATTCTGCCGTCCGTTATAAAAAAACAGATACGTAAGACCAAAGCTTAAAAGCATCAGCCATCCGTATTTTTTAAACTTTTGATAATCCTCTTTTGAATAACCATATGTACTCTTTTGTTTGCAGTCCATATCCTTCCTCCGTGCATATTTTGTCATTTTATCGCGTAATATATCATATTATATCATATATTATGCCTAAGTGCAAAACAAACATTTTGCTTCTGCGCCACGCAAAAGACCGCGGACACTATTATGTGCCCGCGATCTTTTATTTTTTTACATCGCCGTAAGCAGCTCGTTTTTTGCGTAGGCATCTATAACCGTACATACCAGAGGCATTTCCCTTTTAATTTGTTTGCTTGTAAAGTACAGTTTTCTCACAGGTTCTTTTTCGTCCGACTCAGTCAATTTCGGCGAATCTACGAAAATCGCAAGCCTCGCCGTTTCCGAATAAAAATCCGCAACCTGCCCACACATCGGCTTCTTAACTTCAAATCCAATCGGATAACTTGACAGAAATTCAAACCACAAAGAGCATACTGCCTTGGCTTTAGCCATACAGTCTACCATTGATTACCTCAATTCTTTGTCGCTCTGTCAAATGCCGTCTTGTATATTTCGAGCATGGTGTCCACGCCCATTTCGTTAAGTCCTGCTACGAAGCTATCCCACTCACTAATCGGGCGCTGACCGAGCATGAACATGCTCAGGCCCTCCTCTGCATATGAGTTGACATCCTCACGCACAGCCGCCAGTGCATCTGCCTCTTCCTCACTGAATGTGATCCAACTTTCCGGATTAACAAATTCCTCATGGTACTTCTCAACCTCGCGGAATGCCGCAACCTGCTCGGCGGAGTAAGACTCCTCGTTAGCTGCCGGGTCTGCCTTCTGATACGTGCCGTAGGTTCCGATACCAAACTTCATCTGCGGTGTCTCATCACCTGTCAGAATGAACTTGCGTGCTCCGGAATCATCTACAGTGTAAGTCTCGCCCTCTTTACCCCAGCTGAGCAAATCATATGCCTCATCAGAGTACATCCAGTCAATAAACTTAAATGCGTTCTCGGTGCGAGCATTATCGCCGGTGTTGAATACGCAGTATCCTGAAAGGTCAATGTTACTCTTCATAACGCGCGCCTCGCCGCCCTCGGTTGCGGGCACCGGCGGTGCCATAAGTGCCATCGTGTATTCAGGATTTTCTACACGGCTTGCATTGTTGAAGAAATCAATTCTTACAAGATAGTCCATCGTGATAAATCCACAGTCGGTAGTCATAAGCTCTTCCCATGACTTTGTCGGCATCGTGATATAGTCGGGCGGTACAAGCCCCTCATTTTTAAGCTTCAAGAAATATTCTACCATTTCACGTGCGACCGGCTCACGTGCGCCGTACTTCCACTCGCCCTTTGCGTAATCGTAATATACGCGGAAGGTGAAGTCATCCTGCCATGCCGGACCCCATACAATCAGCTTGCCCAATCCGTCGCGGAAGCAGAGCGGATATGAGTCCGGATAAAGCTCCTTGAGCTTCTTTGCCACCTGGTAAAGCTCCTCGGCAGTCGTCGGAACCTGTAACCCGTGCTTGTCAAAAACATCCTTGCGGTACATCCATGTATAACCCGATGCGCCGGTTCTTCCGGTTGCAATCGCGCTGTACATCTTTCCGTCGCCGCTGGTGTGCTGAGCAGTAAGCTCCTTGTACTCAGTCTCATCAAGACTCTCAAGGAACTTGCTGTAGTTCGGCATAATATCCAAGTAATCCTCAAAGCACATGTATGCGCCTGAGAGTGCATAGTCATCAACAGTTTCCTTCATCCATGTGTGCATCATATCCGGAAATTTCTCCGGTGACGCCATCATGAGCGGAAGCTTTGTCGACAAATCTGAACCTGGGATAGCAGTAAGCTCCAAATCAACATTTGCAGCCTCTTCAATATAATCCCAGATTACCCAGTTTTCATTATACGGCCAACTAACGTGCGAGCCGACAATCGCTGAAAGCTTGCTCTTGCCGTCCTCGGAAACCGTGCCGCCCGTGTTGCCGTTAGGCGCGCATGCGGCGATAGACAACATAAGTGACGCCGCCGACAAAAGAGCTATCGCGCGTTTAAACATCTTTTTCATCTTCATTTCTCCTTCTGAATTCTTTTTGTTTTGCCTAAGGCTTCTCCTTGAGGAGAAGCCTTTTGTCATTTACACTAATAATTTAAAAGTCATTTGCCCATTTAAGGTCATTAGAAGAATAATTACCGTCGCCACCGAACTGAATAGCAGTACCGCCGATTTCGAGTTCCGGAAGAACAGATGAACCTGTCATAATATCTTCTGCTGCAAACTTTGAAATTTCAAGCTCGGGTACAATATACTTTTTCATGTTTTTCCGCCTCCTATTCTATAACCGCGGTGTAGGTATTTCCGTAAACTCTGGTCTTACCGTCTGCAGCTATTGCATATGCTCTGAATTCAATTTCGTCGGGAGCTTCAGGGAGTGTAATCTCTTCACTGAATATGTACGCAACACCTGCGCCGAAATCTGCATTGTCAATATCCTGACCGCCAACATTTAATTTGCTGTAAACCTTATTATTGCCATATTCCACGCCGTTAACTTCAAATCCGACCTCGCTGTATCCCTCGGTTTCCTTGATACCGCCGAAGAAGTTTACAACCCAGTTAGCACCGTCCTTGCGGATGTATGCGTAGTTATCGCCGAAGAGAGCCTTACCATCTTCCTCAGCCTCGGTCTTTGCAGTTGCACTGTGATCTGCCGGAGCCATATTAAATCCCTGGAGGTAAGCATATTTAGCCGCATTCGAATTATCATTGGTATGCGGTCCTACAACCAAGTAATATTTTCCTGCGCTAAGGTTTTTAACTTCGAAATCAAAGTTTTCCCAGTAAGACGAGCTACCCTCTTTATAAAAATCTACAACTCCGTTATCTACATTACCTATGTAATATACATCATTATCTTCCCATGCATTATTCGCGTTATATGTGCTATACACTATATCGTTTGTAACATCACCTTTGCAAGTACCATTTGCAGTAATTACACTGTTTGTCTTTACTAAATAAACATCAAACAATCCGCCTGACGCTGCTTTCACATAGTTAAGTGTTCCTATATAGTCGCCCTCTTTAATATAACCTGCATCAAACGCAAAAAAGTATCCTCGTCCTTGCTTAAGCTGAAGATTCACATGGCGCATATCAACACCGTCATTAACGTTACTATCTTTGTTGCTAACTATGGCACTATTTTCCTTTCTGCCGAATAAAAGATAGTTATTTCCACTAACTAAAGTTGAATCCGTAAAATCAATGCTTGCCTTATTTGAAAAATCAGCCGCGCCACCAATTCTCTTCATGTTTAAATTTTTAAGCAAAAACGCATATGTACTACCGCTTTGAGGATTTCCAGTTGCATATCTGCCGACAAGCATATATTCACCATCTTCTTGAATATATGCATCAACCAATCCATCAAACGCTACAGCATTCTGTACATATACATTCATAAACCCATTCACAGTTGCAACAGGTTTCGATGTTAAAAGCGAACTTGCAATCTGTTCTTTGGTTCCTTTAGGAACAACAAAAAACTCAAATGAACATCCGCCATTGTAAGGCAGACTCGTAATAGTTCCTTCCCAATAACCTTCTTCGAGTGTGCCAAGGTTATATGCAAACCAATCTCCGGCACGAGCAGTTATTTGACGGAAATTATTTGTGGTTTTGGCATCTAAAGTGATTGCACCAGGTTGATTAACAGATAAGGTGTAATAATCATTATCTGCATATCCTCCACCTGCTATTTTGGTGAAATCAACACTCACACTATCAGCTGCTGCAGATGCGCCGACCGGCAGCAT
>JAZTXE010000031.1:0-23218 GCA_045636205.1 Eubacteriales bacterium | reverse complement strand
TAAGAGAAGAAATGGAAAACGCCGTTTCCCTTGCTCTCCCGCTTAAAGTAGATATGAAAACAGGCAATAGCTGGTTTGAGATGAAATGATGAAAGTAGGGGCGCCCCTGTGTGGTCGCCCGTTAGGAGTTAGAAGTAGGGGCGCCCCTGTGTGGTCGCCCGTAAGCAGTTAGGAGTTAGAAATTAGGAATTTTTGCTCTTAACTTGGATTTGAGATATTAAGAATGTCGAAATTTGGCGAAATATAAAAGCCTTCCCCTTGAGGGGAAGGTGTCAGCGGTAGCTGACGGATGAGGTGGAAAAGGATAACGATTGCTTAAGAGTTTACACCTCACCACCGCCTACGGCGGAGCCTCTCCTCAAGGAGAAGCCTTTGAAAGGAGTATGGTTATGAATCTTACAACTTGGTTTGTAATTGCTATTGCAATAATAGTTCCAGTAGCAACATTTGTTTTTCACAATAAGGAATAATTTTTGCTCTTAACTTGATGTGAAGAAACTGTCAAAAACCATTGGCATCCAGATTATACAGTCTTTATATAAAGAGTGTCGAATAATATCGAAAAAAATATAAGGAGAAGAACATATGAAATATATTATAGATAACGATTTGCATATTCATTCAAAAATATCTTCTTGTTCAAATGATCAGGAACAAACAAACGAAAGAATTTTGCGTTATGCAGAAGAAAATGGATTAAGAACGATATGTTTGACTGACCATTTCTGGGATGAAGCTGTAGAAGGTGCATCAAATTGGTACAGACCACAAAATTATAAACATATTGCTGCTGCCATGCCTTTGCCGCAGGGAAAGAATGTACGTTTTCTGTTTGGATGCGAAACGGAGCTTAATAAAAATTTTACATTGGGTGTATCAAAAGAAAACTTTGGCTTATTTGATTTTATAATTATTCCTACAACTCATTTTCACATGAAAGATTATACTTTGTCGGAGAAAGAGTTGGCTAATGCCAAAAATCGGGCAAACGCATGGGTGAAGCGATTGGATGCAGTGCTTGAAATGGATTTGCCTTTTCATAAAATAGGCATAGCACACCTGACTTGTCGCTTAATTGCACCTACAAGAGAAGAATATATTGAAGTTCTTAAGTTGATACCTCAGGAAGAAATGAAAAGATTGTTTAAAAAAGCAGCTGAGCTTGAAGTGGGAATTGAACTTAATTCAAGTGATATGAATTTTGCTGAAGAAGAAACAGATGTTGTTTTAAGACCTTACAGAATTGCAAAACAATGCGGTTGTAAGTTTTACCTGGGCAGTGATGCACATCACCCGGATGAATTAGATAGAGCAAAAGCGATATTTGAAAGAGCAATTGATTTGTTGGAGCTGACAGAAGAAGATAAATTTATAATTGTTGCCATCTAGATTATACAGTCTTTATATGTGTGTCGAATATTGTCGAAATGTGAAAGCCTTCCCCTTGAGGGGAAGGGGGACCGCTTGCGGTGGATGAGGTGGAAAAATAATCAAGTCAAGAAAAACGATTGCTTTCGCAATCTACACCTCATCAGTCACTTCGTGACAGCTTCCCCTCAAGGGGAAGCCTTTAAAAAATTTTGTCCCTGATATCACATGAGCATAAGTGTGTCGAATGACGTCGAAATGTGAAAGCCTTCCCCTTGAGGGGAAGGGGGACCGCTTGCGGTGGATGAGGTGGAAATGAATAAAACAAACAACTCAAAATTAACGGGTAATGCAAAAGCATTAAGAAAGAATATGACCAAGGAAGAAAGACACCTATGGTATGACTTTCTAAAACTATTGCCTATAACTGTCAACAGGCAAAAGGTAATTGGCAAATATATTGTTGATTTCTATATTGCATCATCTAAAATTGTTATAGAACTTGACGGTTCACAACACTATGAAGATAGTGGCATAGAGAATGATGCGAAAAGGGATGAGTTTTTAAATTCTTTAGGTGTTAAAGTCTTGAGATATTCTAATCTTGATATCAATCAAAGATTTAAAAGTGTATGTCAAGATATATTGAATAATATTGACACCTCATCAGTCACTTCGTGACAGCTTCCCCTCAAGGGGAAGCCTTAAAAAATTTTGTCTCTAATATAACATGAGCATAATAAGTAAAAGTGCAGAGGAGAAGCGCGATGCGTTTGGATAAATGTCTTGCTTCGGGCGGGGAATGGAGCCGCACCGAAGTTAAAAGCATGATACGTGCAGGGCGGGTCAGAGTAAGCGGTATGGCATCAATAAAGCCGGAGAGCGCAGTGGATCCTGAGAAAGATGAAATATACGTAGATGGCAAGCTGTTTTCTTTTCGAGAAAATTATTGCCTGATGGTGTATAAGCCTGCAGGTGTGGTTACGGCAACCGAGGATAAGAGGGATCGAACGGTTTTATCCCTTTTGCCGCAAAAATATCAAAAGCTTGGACTGTTTCCCGCAGGCAGACTCGATAAGGATGCCGAGGGCTTTGTTCTTATGACAAGTGATGGGGAACTCGCACATGGGCTTATGTCACCCCGCCGTCATGTGGACAAGGTTTACTATGTTCGCGTTGAAGGGGAGCTTGGCGAGGCGGATATAGAAGCATTCAACCGAGGGGTAACCATAGATGGTGGCATACTCTGCGCACCTGCTGAGCTTGTGATAATTTCGTCCGGTGCCCAATCTGAGGCGCGGGTTACATTGCGTGAAGGAAGATTTCACCAACTCAAGAGGATGTTTCTTGCCAGAGACAGATGTGTAATTTACCTAAAAAGGGAATCCATCGGGGGTGTGAAACTTGATGTATCCTTAGAGCCAAGCGGGTTTCGCGAGTTGACAGATGAGGAAGAGAACGTGCTCAGAAGCGCTTGCGGACTTTCGAAAATGCAAAAAAATGCACAAAAACAGAGCGGTTTTTGAAAATCTTCCGTTAATTTGACAAGACAAGTTGTACAAAGGAACGTGCAAACCTTTGGTTAATTAGAGAATAGCCAAAAAGAAGAAAACATGTTAAAATTATTTCAGTACTGTAAAGAGGGAATAAGTGCTGCTTTCATAATAGAATGAATATGATGGAGGTCATATAATGTCAAGCGTAAAATTAGAACATGTCTACAAAAGATTTGCAGGCGGCGTTACTGCTGTTTCTGACTTCACTATCGACATTGAAGACAAAGAATTTGTCATTCTCGTCGGTCCGTCAGGCTGCGGTAAGTCCACCACTCTGCGTATGATCGCAGGCCTTGAGGAGATTTCCGAAGGCGAGCTGTACATTGATGATGTACTTGTAAATGATGTTGCTCCGAAGGATCGCGACATCGCAATGGTTTTCCAGAACTATGCTCTTTATCCGCATATGACGGTTTTCGAGAACATGGCATTTGGTCTGAAGCTGCGTAAGATTCCGAAGGCAGAGATTCAGCGCCGTGTTGACGAAGCTGCTAAGATTCTTGAAATTGACCACCTGCTCGACAGAAAGCCGAAGGCTCTGTCCGGCGGTCAGAGACAGCGTGTTGCTCTCGGTCGTGCTATCGTTCGTAGCCCGAAGGTCTTCCTTCTCGACGAGCCGCTTTCCAACCTCGATGCTAAGCTTCGTGCATCAATGCGCAGCGAGCTTTCTAAACTGCATCAGAGACTGGCTACTACCTTCATTTATGTTACCCATGACCAGGTAGAGGCTATGACCATGGGTTCACGTATCGTTGTTATGAAGGACGGCTTTGTTCAGCAGATTGCTGCACCGACCGTGCTTTACGATACACCGTGCAACCTCTTCGTTGCAACATTCATGGGTTCACCGCAGATGAACACCTTTGAGGCAAAGCTCTCCGAGGCAGACGGTGTTACCTATGTTGAAATCGGTGGTACCAAGCTGGCACTGCCTGAGTCCAAGGGCCGCAAGCCTGAGGTTATGGCATACATCGGCAAGGAAGTTATCGCAGGTATCCGTCCTGAGTCTATCCACGACGAAGAGATTTACATCAGCCAGTTCCCGAACGCTCTGGCAGATGCTGATGTTACCGTTGTTGAGCCGATGGGCGCTGAGACTTATCTGTACCTGGTATGCGAAGGCATCAACCTTACCGCTCGCGTATCTCCGCGTGCACATACCAAGGCCGGTGACCGTCTGAAGATTGCATTCGATATGAACAAGATTCACCTGTTCGATAAGGACACTGAGAAGACTATCACCAACTAATTTAAAAGTTTACTTAAAAACGGAGTTGTCTTTGAAGATAACTCCGTTTTCTATGTAGTGAAAAAACGTTCAGCATGTTAAAATGCTGAACGTTTTTTTGAGATAAATTAAGTATTGTTTATTGTTTAAAATGGTAAAATATGATACAATGATTTCAAACGAAGCTTGAAATCAACTAAGTTTGCCCTGACGGGCAAGTGAAGTTTACTCCGTAAGTGAAGTTCTGCCTTTCGGCACATCCTAAAGGCTGTGCCCTGCAAAGAATGGCACATTGAACGAAACGGGCACGAATTCTACAATACATTAGGTTCATGAAAAGGATATTGGGTAAGTCTATTACTTGTCACACTCTACGGTCATTTCAGTGAGAAGCGTGTTATATATTCCTTCCGCGCGCTTACGGAAATTTTTGGCAAGTATTTCGCCCTGGGCACGAGAGACTACGCCTATTCGCATGGATAGGATTTCGCCTGCATCATCCTGAAGACGACATATTACTGCGAGTTTTCCGTCATCATTGGTAGAAAGTTCGGCGGTGACGAGACGTGAACGGTTTAGCGCTTGCAATACGCGCTCTACTGCATTGTCAGCATAGCCGCGCACTGCTGCGGGCAATTGCTTTTCGCATATGGATAAGTTTTGGATGCCTTTAGGGCTTATTTTATAGAGAGTCATGACTTCGTCTTCGATAAGCAGAATATGACCGGTTTCTACTAAGTTTGCCAGACTGCTTGAATACTGAAAATAGTCCATTCCGTCATCGCACATTGCCATTTCGGTCAGGCTCTCAAAGGGAACCGGGCAGCCTGCGCGCATGAGAACGTAAAGGATGAGAGTTTTTCTTTCAAGTTCATCTTGTATAAATCCATGTCGTTGCATAAAAAGGATACCTCCGAAAGGATATTGCATTTATATATAATATAGTTTATCATATTTTTGATGATTTGAACACTTGTTTTTTTGAAAGGCGTAATATTATGAGAATTTTAAGACAGTTATTGATAATTCTGGGCGTGTGGCTTGTAAGTGAAGTGCTTAGCCGTCTTTTGAGCTTACCGATACCCGGCAATGTTCTGGGAATGTTTATCATGCTTATACTGCTCGGGACAAGGGCAGTTAAGGTAACGCAGGTATCTGAAGTTTCAAACTTTTTTCTGGAGAATATATCGCTCTTTTTTATACCAAGTGTTGCGGCTATAATTATATACTATAAACAAATTCAAAATCAAGTTGTTCAGGTGTTGGTGGCATTGGTTGTATCCTCTGTTCTGGTTTTTTTAGTAACCGGGTACACGGTTGAAGGTCTTTTATATCTTAAGAAAAAGAGAATGAATAAAAAGGCGAAGAGGGGAGATGGACAGGATGATTAAAGAGATATGCGCGCATCCTCTGTTTGGTATATTGCTGACAGTCATCTGTTATGAGCTTGCGCTTGCACTGTATAAAAAAGTAAAACTTGTTATTTTCACTCCATTTTTTGTCGCTGAGGTTATTCTGATAAGTGTGCTGCTTATTTTTGATATTGATTATGACATATATAATGTTGGTGGGCAGGTTATTACCATGTTTATATCACCACTTACCATAATTCTTGCAATACCGCTTTATCTGCAGATGAAGGTATTAAAAGAAAACGGGGTGATTATTATAACCGGCATATTGGCGGGATGCGTGACTGCACTTTTAAGTATGCTTGGATTTGCGTATCTGTTTAAGATGGATCCGGTTATTTTTGCGTCGCTGCTTCCAAAATCGGTGACAACGGCTATTGCAGTTGAAGTAAGTGCCTCGCTTGGTGGAATTTCGGCACTTACTGCATTGGCGGTTATGATTGCCGGAATAACCGGTGCGATGCTTGCTCCAATTCTTGCGCGGGTGTTTAGAATTAAAAGTGAAGTGGCAATCGGGCTTGCTATAGGAACATCATCTCATGCATTGGGGACCAGCAAGGCTATAGAACTTGGAGAAACGCAAGGTGCTATGAGCAGTCTTTCGATAGGTATAGCCGGAATAATAACTGTATTTTTAGCCCCGATAGTAGCTGCATTGTTTATTTAAAAACTAATTGTAAAAAGAGTAGTATTACTCGACGAGAATGCTTGAGTGGTATAAAATAATAGGAGGTTATAACCATGAAAAAGAAAATTATTGTTTGGTCAATTATCGCTGTTCTTGTAATTGCAACGGTGGGTGTGGGGATATGGCTTGTCCTTTCCGGTGATAACGAGCCTGCTGAAAAAACTCCGCCTATTCAGGCGCCGGTTGCAATGACGCAGGAGCAGGCGCAACAGCAGATAGCCGAAAACACGGAGATTATTCTCTCGTCACCGGAAAATGTAGACGCGGCGCTTGCTTTGGCTGATGCGTATTGTGCGCTCAATCAGATGGATAAGGTAAAAGAAGCGCTCGACCGTGCAGCGTCACTGGTTCCTACGGATACGCGCATATATGATAAGATGGTTTCCATATATATGTCAAACAATATGGTAAAGGAAGCTCTTTTGTTTATAGATAACATATCGAATTCTGAAGTTAAGCGTCAGTACGAAGAGAAGTTAGTCTCGCAGAATTTTCCGGGATATACTGTGTCCGGCAATATTATAAATGAGGGACGTTTTGTCGGTGAAGGGGAAAAGATATACTACAGTGAGCCTATGGACGGAGACGCGCTTTACACTGCAGACCTTGACGGTAAGAACAAAGTTAAGCTGACCGACGGAAAAATCCGTTATCTCAATATAGTCGGTGATTATATCTATTTTGTCGATTTAAATCAGCAGTATAACATTTGCAAAATAAAAAAAGACGGAACCGAGCGCAGCACGGTCATGGGTATTATGGCAACCGAAGTGATAGTACTCGGTGAGCAGATGCTCTTTGTAAACTGGAGTGACGGATGCAAGATTTATATTGCAAATCTCGACGGCAGTGAAGCTAAGGCACTTAACAGCAAAATGAGCAGTAATCTCAGTTTATCCGGCGCATGGATATACTATGTAAATCAGGATGACGAGACTACTCTTTACCGTGTCAGAATAGACGGAACGAATGAGGCACGAATAAATGATGTAAACACTCTTTTTGTAAATGCAGACCGTGAGTGGATATACTACGTAAACTGGTCGGATAACGGAAAGATATATCGTTCCAGCAATGACGGATTTGGTTTTGAGCAGCTTAATAATCAGAGAAGCGGATACGTAAATGTGACGGGTGAGTATATCTACTATATAAACTGGGTGGATAACGGAAAGCCGTACCGAATGAATTTGGACGGAAGTGATCAAAAGAAACTCTCAGACGACCGCGGTGAAGCGGTTCACGTTTTCGCCAATTGGGTATATTATTTTAATCAGGATGATGCAAAACGTATGTATCGTTGCAAAATATCCGGTGGTGGACGTGAGCTTGTAGGTTTTTAAAATTTGAAAGGAAAAGATTATAATGACAAATAAGCAAAATGAAATGAAAAGTGAAATCCGCTCAGCACTTCGCGGTGGTAACGGCGATGTAAAGCTTGTGCATTTATTTTCCGCCGAGGAGCTTTCGTCAAAGGCAAAGATGTGTGCAAAAATTACGCTCGACCCCGGATGCTCAATAGGTGAGCATTCCCATTCTGAGGATGGTGAGTTGTATATCATCATAAGCGGCAAGGGGACGGTTAATGATAACGGAGTTGAGCGTGAGGTTTTAGCCGGAGATGCGGTATGGACTACCGGGGGAGAGTATCATTCAATAGCAAATAATTCAGATAAGCCAATGGAAATGTATGCAATAGTGATTTGCTGAGAATAGTGCGGGATTTTGGAGACAAACCAATCCCGCATTTTTCATGTGTTAAACCAAGATTTCGCTATTTGAGAGTAGTAGGCTAATTTGTGTGGTATATTGCTCAGTAAATTTCAAAAAATATTTGTGAAAACTATAACGTTTGTTATTTACTTTTTTTTCTAAATAAGGTATACTTATAACCATGTACGAAAGTCAAAGAAAATAAGGAGTGTTATATCAATGTTAAAAGGTAAAACAAAAGTAGCAGTTATCGGTGCAGGATTTGTAGGAGCGGCTTCGGCTTACGCTATGGCGTTGCGTCAGGTATGTACCGAATTGGTATTAATTGATATTGCGGCAGATAAGGCAGCGGGTGAGGCTGCTGATATTAAGCACGGTCTTCCGTTCCTGGGTCAGATGAACATCTATTCTGGCACTTATGAGGATGTCAAGGACTGTGATGTTATCGTTGTTACTGCAGGTGCAAACCGTAAGCCGGGTGAGACCCGTCTTGACCTTGCTAAGAAGAACACCGCGATTGCAAAGGGCATCACCGAAGAAATGATGAAGTATTATAACGGCGGTGTTATCCTGGTTGTTGCAAACCCGGTAGATATTTTGACCTACAACATCACCAAGTGGACAGGCCTTCCCAAGGGAAGAGTTCTCGGCAGCGGTACTGCTTTGGATACCCTGCGCTTGCGTTCAGCTCTTGCTGAGATTACCAAGGTTGATATTTCAAATATCCACGGTTATATCATAGGCGAGCACGGCGACTCTCAGTTGGCTGCATGGAGTAATACTCACGTTGCAGGTCTGCAGATTGACAAGTACTGCCAGATTAACAATATCGCATTAAATGATGAGATTAAGTATGACATTGTTGAGCGCGTAAAGAAGGACGGCGGCGAGATTATCCGCAAGAAGGGCGCTACCTATTATGGTGTTGCAGTTTGCGTATGCACCTTGGTTGACTCACTTCTGCGTGACAGCAACACCATCCGCGTTGTCAGCACGGTTCTTGAGGGTGAACTGGGTGTCAGTGATGTAGCAGTTTCTCTGCCTACTGTTATCGGTGCAACCGGTGCAAAGCAGGTTATTGTTCCGGAACTGTATGAGAGTGAGATTGAGCTCTTCCGCAAGTCTTGCGACGCTTGCAAGGCTGTTCTGGACGATTGCAAGCTCTAATCTGAAAAGAAAAGTAATTTATCCCGCCTTGTCAGTCAAGGCGGGATTTTTTGCATCAAAAAGCCGAACGAAGCTTTCGTTCGGCTTTTTTAAAAAATACTTATGTTGTGAGAAATTATTTTATTGCTTCTTCAAGTGCACAAGCCAACTGGTCAGGGCATGAGGTACTCTTAAATCCGCAACGCGTTCCGCGCAGAAGAGAAATAACTTTTTCTGCCGGCATTCCGACTACGAGCTTGCTGATACCGGATAAGTTTCCATCACAGCCGCCGGTAAATGAAATATTTTTTACAATCCCATCCTCAATCTCATAATCAATTTTTCTTGAACATACACCTTTGGGCGTATATGAACCCGTCTTTTTCATGCTAATTCCTCCGATTTAAATATGCATCAGTACATGGCGCGCATTGTCGCTGATTCCCACGGGAAAGTTGACGATTATATCTGAGTTTGCAAGGTATTGCGGGGTGCGGAAATCGTATAACGATTTTATATGCTCAGATATATTCGGTACCTGCAAAAGCGGACGCGCATAGCTGCCGTTTAAATTCTTTTCTATCTGTTCAAGACTTTGATTTAAGAGAACGATGAGGGAATTTGGTTTTAACACATCTGCATTGCGGTCGCGGATTATAGTGCCACCGCCGGTTGCAATGACTGTGTTTTCAAGTTTGTTGAGTTCGTAGCATGCGCGGGTTTCCAAATCACGGAAATACATTTCGCCCTTCTTTTCAAATATTTCGGATATGGACATTTTTTGCTCAGATTCAATTTTTTGATCCAAATCGACAAAATCCATATTTAACAGGTTGGCGAGTTTTTTTCCTATAGTTGTTTTGCCGCAACCCATAAAACCTGTTAATGCGATGTTTGAGCGTTTGTGCACTGTTTGTAAGCGCTCAATGGCTTGTTTTGATGTTATGAAGTTGAGCACATGTGAGATGAGCTCGTCAGGATATTCATCATTTCCCAACCAGTGCACTTGCGATTGCACACCTTGAAGAACAAGCATTGAAAGACCGTTGTCCCAAAGTATGCCGCGTTTTTCTGCTTCTTTTAAAAGCATTGGCATCGGAGGGTGATATATGCAGTCGTAGACAAATGAGAGCCCTTGCAGGTTATCTAAATTAACCGGGCATATATCCTGAGTATCTGCCATACCTACCGGGGTTGTATTTATAAGTATATCGAAGCTTCCGCATACAGTGTTAATTGGGCTGTATGAGAAAATATCACACTCGGTGGAAGTTTTAATTCTTTCTATAAAATCGTGAGCCTTTTTATCTGAGCGTGCAGCGACGGTTACGGATGCTGCGCCGTGAAGTGCGCATTCATAGGCAATTGAAAGCGCCGTGCCACCGCATCCGAGAAGAAGGATTTTTTTATCTTTAAGCGTTACTGAGTTCAGGTCCATGGCACGGGAAAATCCTTGACCATCAGTGTTGAAACCGTAAAATTCACCGTTTTTCACCACTACCGTATTTGCTGCACCTAAAACCGAGACGCGCTTATCAGCATCGGTTAAATATGGAATCACGGTCTGCTTATATGGGATTGTGCAGTTGAAGCCTGAGAGTTTTTTTCGCGCAAGCTCTAAGGCTTCGGGAAGTTCTTCGGGGGAAGCGGTTATAGATATATATTCGCAGTCGAGTCCGCATTTTTTAAATATCTCATTATGCAGTGAAGGAGAGAGAGAAAATGCTGCAGAGCTTCCGAAAAGGGCAAATGTTTTGCGCTTTGGAGTAAAGTTTTTAAATTCTTCAAATGAATAGACCTGCATTGTTTTTTTATCTCCCTTCTGAAAGATACGCTAAATCCGAAAAGAAATTCGGATATGATATTTTTACGCACTCAACATCGTCAATTGTTGAGTCTCCCTCGGAAGCTAAAGCGAAAATTGCCATAGCCATAGCGATGCGATGGTCACCGTATGATGCAAAATCTGCACCGTGTACGTGGCTGTTTCCGTTTATAATCATACCGTCATCGGTTTCTGTTATATCTACACCGGCTTTTGAAAGCTCAGTCGTCATTGCCGATATTCGGTTAGATTCCTTGTGCTTTAGCTCTTGGGCATCGCGGATTGTTGTTTGTCCGTCTGCAAATGCTGCTAAAACTGCGAGGATAGGAAGCTCATCAATAAGACGCGGTATATCATTGCCGCCGATTTCGCAGCCATGGAGCTTTGAATGACGTATGCGTATATCCGCTATAGGCTCCCATTCGTCGCGGTAATTTAAGAGCTCAATGTCCGCGCCCATTTTAACCATTGTATCTATAATACCTGTGCGTGTAGGATTTACTCCGACGTTTTTTAGAGTGACATCGGAGCCGGGAAGGATAGTCGCGGCAACTGCGAAGAATGCAGCGGAGGAGATGTCACCAGGTACATATAAATCACGGGCGGTTAGTTTCTCGCTTTTCTTTACTGTGACACCGTTTGGCGTTTTTGAAATATCTGCGCCGAAGGCTTTGAACATGCGCTCGGTGTGGTCACGCGAAGGTGCGGATTCGATTATTTGGGTTTGACCGTCCGCGTAAAGACCTGCAAAAAGCAGTGAACTTTTAAGCTGAGCACTTGCTACCGGAAGTTCATAGCGGATACCGCTTAATTTTCTTCCATGAATATGAAGCGGGCATCTGCCACCGTCTGCACTTTCTATACTTGCGCCCATCATGGAAAGCGGAGTTATTATTCTCTCCATAGGTCTTTTCTGTATCGAGGCATCGCCGTTTACAACACAGTCAAAGTTCTGGGCGGCTAAAATACCTGCCATCAAGCGGGTGGTAGTGCCGGAATTTCCGGTATATAACAAATCGGAAGGGGCTTTAAGACCGTCAATTCCACGACCGTTAACTACAATGTTTTCATCGTCGCAAATTTCGATTTCGACACCCATTTTGCGAAAACAGTCTATCGTAGAGAGGCAGTCCGCGCTCGGCAAAAAGTGAGAAACACGAGTCTTGCCGCAGGATAGAGCGCCCAACATAATTGAGCGGTGAGATATTGATTTGTCACCCGGTACGTTTATGCTGCCGCGGATGCATTTAGCGTGCGGAAGAGAAAAAGGCATATAAACCATTCCTTTTTATTGGTTATAGCTCACCCGGCATTGCGCGACCCATTACGTGCGCTATAGCGGCGAGTTCTTTGTGGAGTTTTGCGTATTCCTCCGGATTTAATGACTGTGCACCGTCACTGCGCGCGGTTTCGGGTTCCGGATGAACTTCTATTATAAGACCGTCAGCACCTGCTGCGATGGCGCAGCGGGAAAGTGCGGCTATATATGCGGATGAGCCTGATGCATGGCTCGGGTCAACAATGATGGGGAGATGGGTTTTGGCTTTAAGCACCGGTACTGCGCTTATATCAAGAGTGTTGCGTGTTGCGGTTTCGAATGTGCGTATGCCGCGCTCACACAGTATGACATCTGCATTTCCGGAACTCATAATATACTCTGCTGCGTTGAGCCATTCTTCGATGGTTGATGAAAGTCCGCGTTTTAAAATTACGGGTTTTCCACACTTTCCAACCTCGCGCAGCAGGTGGAAGTTCTGCATATTGCGTGAGCCTATTTGAACCACGTCTGCATATTTACATACAAGCTCGGTTGAGCGGTCATCAATTGCTTCGGTTACTATTTTAAGACCGGTTTCGCGTCCTACCTGAGCCAAGATTTTGAGGCCTTCTTCCTCAAGACCCTGGAAAGAGTAAGGCGAGGTGCGGGGTTTGTATGCGCCGCCACGTAAGAAGCGAACGCCGGTTTTTGCAAGCTTGGATGCCGCTTTGTGCATTTGCTCATAGCTTTCGACCGCGCACGGACCGGCTATCATGAACAGTTCTTCTGCACCTGCAGGAACTCCGGAAATATCAACGACTGTGTTTTGCGGATGTCCGCTGCGGCCTGCTAATTTATAGGACTCGGATACCGGAATAAGCTCGCGTACTCCTTCTAAGCACTCAAGCCCTGCTCCTGAGAGGACAGACTTATCACCGATAACGCCGATTATCGTTATATTTGAACCGGTGGAAAGGTGACATTCCAGACCATGTTTTTTAACTATGCTGCAGACCTGCTCTATCTGAGCCTCGGTTGCAGTAGGTTTCATTGCAATAATCATTTAATATTCATCCTTTCGAATCGGGTAATGTATCTTCACGGTAACAGCCCAAGAGCTTGAGCCATTTGGTTTCAGAACTTAATTGGTACAATACTGCATAAAGAGCCGGATTGTCAACATCAATTTCGCAATCCAAATAAAAAATGTATTCCCACGGTGTGTTGGGAGTTGGGCGTGACATTATCTTGGTGAGATTGAGCCGATTATCGGCAAAGATTGCGAGGATGTTTGCCAGTGCGCCGCTTTCGTTGGGTGCGGCAAATGCAAGGCTTAAGCGATTTGCATTTTTAGGTGCGCAAAGAGTACGTGAAACGGAGAGAAAGCGTGTTTGGTTGCACGCTGTATCGTTAAAATCTTCGGCTAAAATCACAAGACCGTACTTTTCTGCCGCGGCGGGAGAGCCGATAGCTGCGGCTGTCAAAATTCCGGATTGGGCGACCGCGCTTGCGGCAACCGCGGTATTGTTTTCGGGAACCGGAATAGCACCTAATTGCTTTATGTGCCCTGCGCACTGCGAGAGAGCCTGCGGGTGGGAATAAACCGTGCGGATATTGTTTATATTTGCGCCCGGCAGAGCGAGTAGACAGTTATGGATGCGAATAGGTGTTGCTTTTATTATATAATAATCGTGTTCTATAAGCAAATCATATACATCGTTTACCGTGCCCGCAGTGCTGTTATCAAGAGGGAGCATTCCGGCTTGAGCTTTGCCGTCGGTTATTGTGGAAAACACATCTGCGAAGGATGAGACGGGAATGCGCGCGGCATCCGGATACATTGTACGTGCAGCCAGACTTGACCAAGAGCCGTCAATGCCTTGGAAACAAACAGTTTCAACGCATGGTGGCTGCGAGGGGGCATTTTGCAAAAGCTCAGTGACCGGGCAGGTTACGCCGTTTTCCATTTGATAGAAATACTGATATTCACGGCTGGCGCGAAGAATTGCGCGATATGACGCGTCAGCATAAGGCCGCAAAACCTCTTCCGGGATACTGCTTTTAAAATTCTCGCGTATCTCAGCTTCTCTGTCAGGTCTGTACACCGAAAGTCCGGTGCCTATTTTGCTTTGGGCTACTTGACGCGAAACAACAAGTCTTTTGCGAAGTATATCGCGCAAAGAGGTGTCTAAAACATCAATCTCTGAGCGCAGTTCATCCAATGTTTTCATATCCGTATGCCTCCAGTAACAAATCAAGGGAAACTATAGCTGCTGCGGCTTCTACTACCGGGACTGCACGGTATACGATACACGGGTCATGGCGACCTTTTATTGAAAGCTTTGTTTGTTGCATAGTCTCCAAATCTACAGTGTCCTGTTCGGAGAAAATCGATGCTGTGGGTTTAAATGCGCAGGAGAAGATAATCGGCATACCGCTGGTTATTCCGCCGAGGATGCCACCATGGTTGTTGGTTGAGGTACATACGCTTCCGTTTTTTATAATAAATGAATCGTTGTTTTTGCTGCCGTACATTTTAGAACCGTCAAAACCTGAGCCGAATTCTACACCGTGAACACCGGGGATTGCAAAAAGTGCAGCGGAGAGACGTGATTCAACCGCACCGAATATCGGACTTCCGATTCCTGTGGGCATTCCGCATACTGCGCACTCAACCGTGCCGCCGACAGAATCACCGGCGGTACGTGTTTTCTCGGTCAGGGAAAGCATAGAGTCAAGCGCTGATTTATCAATTACCGGGTATTCACGCGCGGTGATGTCGTTTAAAAGTTCATCGGTTACATCAAGTGCGTTGAAAGGAATGTCAGCTACTGTACCGATGCTGCGAATATGCGCGCCTATGGTTATATTACGCTTTGATAGAGCAAGTTTTGCCAGTGCACCTGCAAGTACCAACGGAGCGGTAAGGCGACCTGAAAAATGCCCGCCACCGCGAGGGTCCTGAAAACTGTTGTATCGAACAGAGCCGGTGAAATCTGCGTGACCCGGGCGCGGAGTGCGTGCAAACTGTGTATAATCTCCACTGCGCGTATCAGTGTTTTCAATTACGGCGCAGATGGGAGCACCTGAAGTTTTTCCTTGGTATATACCGGATAAAACTTTGGGTAGGTCAGCTTCACGGCGAGAGGTGCTGCCGGGGGCAGACGAGGGTCTGCGTCGGGACATTTCATTTAATATAAAGGTTTCATCCCATGTGATGCCCGCGGGAAAACCGTCGATAACCACACCAATGCCGTTGCCGTGGGACTCACCGAAAATACTTATTTTTAATTGTTCTCCAAATGTTGAACCCATATTGAGGCTCCTTTCGATTACTGATTACTGTACGAACTCCGGAAAAGTGAAGCTGCATTGTTTAATGACATCGGGACAATGCGTCCGATTCCTATTTTTGAAAGCAAGATGAAATTTAAGCTCCCATTTAAGTTTTTCTTATCCATCGCCATGGCAGAAACAAGGTCATCCGGGCGATAGGGGAGTTCTGAGGTAAGCCCTAAGTGAGACAGTGCGCAGGTGATTTTATCATAGGTTCCGGGGAGAGTAAAACCACTGTTTTCACCGATTTTTGCGGCTGCTGCCATTCCGATAGCTACTGCGGCACCGTGTGAAAAACGTGTGAAATTACCCAGCTTTTCAATAGCATGGCCGACGGTATGCCCGAAGTTTAAAAGCATGCGGTCACCCTTGTCGTGTTCATCGCGCTCTACTACGTCACGCTTAAGCTCGACGCAACGCTCTATAATTGTATCGGAAATATGACCGGGTGTTAGCTTAAGTATATCAGAAAAAAGTTTTTCATCAAATATACATCCGTATTTAAGGACCTCTGCCATACCGTCGCGGAAAATATCATGCGGCAGCGTTTTCAGAACATCCGTATCAATCAACACTCGGTTGGGTTGGTTGAATGCACCTATAAGATTTTTTCCCTGCGGTAAGTCAACACCGCATTTGCCACCTACGGATGAGTCAACCTGAGCGAGAAGAGTGGTGGGTATTTGCACCGAGCGGATTCCGCGAAGATATGTTGCTGCAGTAAAACCGGATATATCGCCGACGACTCCGCCGCCAAGTGCTACGAGGATGTCGGAGCGTGTAAAGCCGTTTTCTGCAAGAAAAGCGTATATATCGGAAACCGTATCAAGAGTTTTATACTCTTCGCCTGCAGGGAGAGTTATTATATATACATCAAGACCTGCGGATTTAATCACTTCACATACGCGTGACGCATACAGCGGTGCAACGTTTGAGTCAGTCACAACAGCAACTTTTGAGTTTTTTGAAAGCTCAAAGCAAGTTGTGCCGATTTTATCCATAACACCTGAGCCGATATTAAGCCGGCTTGTTGCGGTCGCAGTATTTAAAATCAGCTCACCCATAGCTGAAACTTCCTTTCTTAATCAGATGTGCTATATTGAACGTCCTACAGCTTGAGCAACCGCACTTACTGACTCCATTATTGAGCCAAAGAGCGGCGGGGTCAAGGACTGCGCGCCGTCACAGCTTGCTTGCTTGGGACTCGGATGGACTTCGATTATAAGACCGTCCGCGCCTGCGGCGATTGCTGCCTTTGAAAGCGGCTCTATCATCCAGGTTATACCTGCCGCGTGGCTCGGGTCAACCACTACCGGGAGATGACTCTGGCGTTTGAGTGCCGGGATTGCGCTGATGTCGAGCGTGTTGCGCGTGAAGTTTTCAAACGTGCGTATGCCGCGCTCGCACAGGATGACCTGTGAGTTGCCGCCGGACATGATATATTCTGCACTCATAAGAAGTTCTTCAATGGTATTTGAGAAGCCGCGTTTGAGCATTATGGGCTTTTTGATATGACCAAGTTCTTTTAAAAGTTCGAAGTTTTGCATATTGCGTGCGCCGACCTGGAGGATGTCTACATACTCTTCGAACATTTCAAGATAGAACGGGTTTGTTATCTCAGAAATTATGGGCATTCCGGTAATGTCGCGCGCGTGTTTGAGAAGGAGCAGACCTTCGCCACGCAGACCTTGGAATGCATAAGGCGATGTACGGGGTTTGAACGCACCACCGCGCAGTATTGATGCGCCGTATTTCTGAACATCTTTGGCTACACTTATAATTTGGTCCTCGGACTCTACCGAGCACGGACCTGCCATTACAGCGATTTTATCACCGCCGATTTCTACATTTCCTACGCGGATAACCGTGTCATCCGGGTGGAATTTGCGGTTGCCGAGCTTGAATGGCTCCTGCACCTTCATAACGCGCTCAACAAAATCATTGCTTTGCAAGGTCTCAATTTCCAGAGAGGATGTGTCACCCACAAGGCCGAGGATAGATGTTTCTGCGCCGATTATTTTGTTTACAGTTACACCGTAGGTTTGCTCAATGGATTGGGCAAGTGCGTCTGTCTGCTGCTGGGAAACACCGGGTTTCAATACGATTACCATTATAAATTTCTCCTTTAATGATTTTTTCGGGGGAGAAAAATGACAAAATGCCTTTCATCCCCTTAGTCGGGACGAAAGGCATATAATACTTTCCGCGTTACCACCCGTATTCGTTCATATATAATGAACGCTCTCTGTTCGGATACATGGACGATGAGTCCTTTATATCCTGCCCATGTAACGGTGAGCTGACCGCATCGACCTATTAGGAAGACCATTCAATCGATGTGCTCAGGAGGGAACTTCGGCGACGCATCCTTTAAACCCGCTTTCAGTCAAGGCGGGTTCTCCCTGGAAATTCCGCAAGGCGCTTACTTTTCTCCGTCAAAGCATTTTTATGATTATTTTTATGATAAAACAACGCAGGCGATTTGTCAAGCGTTTATTAAATGTTTTTTGAAAATTGTTTGAATATTATGTGAAGATTATAGCAAAAAAATAAATACTGTGTTATTCTATTTAAAGAAGGAGATAAAAGAAGGGATATTACATATGAGAAAAAGTGCATTTATTGTTGCGGTTATCATTTTTGTTAATATATTTATTCCGAGCGTCGCGTTTGCGACGCATGAACCGAGTGACTGGGCGAAAGGCGAGCTGGAGCAGGCGATTGATGCGGGGCTTGTTCCGCAGGATTTGCAAAGGGGATATCAGAACTACTGCACCAGGGAGGAGTTTTGCCGTCTTGTAATAGCTTTAGTTGAGGCGGTGATGGGAAAAGACGTGTCTGAGATTTTCTCTGAGCGTGGCATGATAATGGAGAGCGGTGTTTTTAATGACACTGAAAACAAGGATATTGAAGCGGCGTATACGTTGGGGATAGTAAACGGAGTCGGGAATGGTATGTTTTCGCCGAATGGGGATATAACCAGAGAACAGGCAGCGGTTATGCTTATGCGTGCGTCGAATGTGCTGGGATATACTCCGGCGGGCAAAGTTTTGTCGTTTTCAGACCGTGATGAATTTTCCGACTACGCGGTAAAGGGAATTGACTTTGTTGCTAAGGCGGGTGTTATGAACGGTGTTGCAAATAACAAATTTTCGCCTCGCGGAAATTATACTCGTGAGATGTCGTGCTTGACGATGGTCAGGTTATATAATGCGGTAGAAGAAAACTCCGAAGCGAATGCAAATGTTTCATCGTCGGATGACGGGGTGTTGTCTGCACAGGAAATATTTAAAAAGTGCTCGCCTGGAATATTCCATATAAGTGTGTTTAACAGCGACGGAAGCGCACTTGGAAGCGGAAGTGGATTTTTTATCACATCCGACGGTGTACTTGTTACCAATTTCCATGTTATTGAAAATGCATATTCTGCGTCAATAAAATTACATGACGGCACTACGGCAAAGATTGACAAGGTTTTGGGATACAGCCTTGAGAAGGATATAGCGGTGCTTAAAGCGGATATCAGCGAGGTAATAGCACTTACACTTGGTGATTCATCAAATATTTCAAGTGGTCAAAAGGTATATGCAATAGGTAGTCCACTCGGACTGGAAAACAGTATTTCAGACGGAATAGTGTCTAATCCATACCGTGAAGAGGTTGGTGGAATACAGATTACAGCAGCGATTTCTGCGGGCAGCAGCGGAGGCGCACTGCTCGATGAAAAAGGCGATGTTATAGGCGTGACCTTTGGCGCAATAGAGGAGGGGCAGAGTCTTAACTTTGCGATTCCTATAAATGAGGTAAAGAAAATATCAAAGGATGCGTCAAAGAGTTTTCAGCAGGTGATTGCAGAGACAGATAAAAATAATTACAATAACCGCGCAGGGATGTTTGAAGAGGTTTATGCGGAAAGTGAGCCGAATGACTCTGAGGCTTCTGCAAATGTGCTGGAAAACGGATATTCGGTTTTGGGTAATATAACAAGCAGTAAGATGGATGTGTTCGAGGTTAAGTGTAATTCTAAGGGCTCTGCGCGTGTTTACTTTAAAAGCACATCACGTATGGCATCGGATTTAGTTCTTGCGATTGCGCCCAGAGGTAAAGCTACTAAGGAAAACCTGGTATTTGCTGACGGAGGATATTCAGACGGCGCGTATTACCTTACTGTAGAATATCCGGTAGACGAAGTAGGATACTACAATATATATGTAATGTCCAACAAGCTTGCGTTTATAACAAGCGTCAATATTGAATATTTATTTTACTATGAATTTGAACCAGTATAGAAACGAACCACTTCATATATATGAAGTGGTTCGTTTATGTTAATATTACTTACTTGTGGGTGCGTGACCATAGTTTTTTACATATGCACGGTAAAATGAAGAGTAATCATTAAACCCTGCGAGAGCTGCTGCAGTGCCGAGAGCAGAACCGTGGCTTATTAACTCATTTGCTTTTAAGAGGCGCTTATTGGTTATATAGTTATACACGGTAAAGCCGGTGTGTTGCTTGAAAGTTCTGCAGAGGTGGCATTTTGAAACAAAGAATTCTTTTGCTAATTCATCAAGAGAAAAGTTTTTTGTGTGGTTTTTGTTTATGTACTCAATTACAGATTTTATCAGATTGTCCGGTGCGTCATTTTCAGAGAAGAGAGTAGCATTATTTATGAGATATAATATTTCAGTTATGATTGCATTTGAAACCGGCGTATAAATATCTTTGAAATTGTTTGAATATTTTTGCAATCGTAAAAAAGCATCGTAGACACCGCTGGATATACAAGTTTCTGCATTTATTTTGTTCATACTGCCATGGGTTTCTTTTAGAAATTCCGTTTCTAATTCTTTGCAGTTGTTTTTTATGAAATAATTTGGGCTGATTTGTATAAAAACTCTTTCATATGTTGCAGTGCTGTTATGGAAAAGTCTGTGCATTTCTCCCTTTCGTTGAATGACAAGGTCATACGGCTTTAGCTTATAGACGTTTCCTTCTATTATATAGTTGGTATCCCCTTGTATGAATAAAAGCAGCTCATAATCCGGATGGTTGTGGAGGACAAAGTCTTTATTTGTTGTGTTGTATGTTATAACCTTTTCGGCAAAATATAGTGTGTTGTTCATATCTATCACCTGTGGTTAGTATACAGTATAATATCAATATTTGCAATGATTATATCAATATTATTAATTGTTTTGTGTGAATATTTGTGTTATTCTGTTTTCGCAGAGATAAATAAGCATGCTTAATCTTAAAAAAGCTTATGAAAGAGGTAGAAGACTGTGAAGAAAGTAAAGATTGGTGTAATAGGTTGCGGCAATATGGGAAGGGCGCATGTTGACAGTATAAAAGCCGGGAAAATACCTAATATGGAACTTTGCGCAGTTTGTGATATAGATGAAAAAAAGCTTAAAAAGGTAAGCGAGGCGTATCCGGATGTTGCAGTGTTTAATGATGCTGAGAAAATGTACAAGAGCGGGCTTATCGATTCAGTTTTAATCGCTATTCCGCATTACGACCATGCTAAGTATGCGATTATTGGATTTGATTACGGACTGAATGTTCTTGTGGAAAAACCTGCGGGGGTATATACAGGTCAGGTTAAAGAAATGAATGATGCGGCAGCAAAGTCGGATAAAGCTTTTGCCATAATGTATAATATGAGAACAAACCCGGCATATCGCAGATTGAAGAAGCTTGTTGATGAAGGTGAGCTTGGTCATATTAAACGCATCACGTGGATTATAACTACATGGTACAGACCTCAGCCGTACCATGACAGCAGTGTATGGCGTTCAACATGGAAAGGCGAGGGCGGGGGAACTCTGATTAACCAGAATCCGCATCAGATTGATTTGTGGCAATGGATTTTCGGTGTACCTGACAGAGTGTATGCGCGCGCATCATACGGTAAGTTTTATGATATAGAGGTTGAGGATGAAGTGGTAGCAATGCTTGATTATGATAGTGGAACCATAGGACAGTACATTACCTCGACCGGTGAGTATCCCGGCACGAACAGACTGGAAGTTGCTTGCGATATGGGGCGCGTTATTGTAGAAGATAACGGCGAAAACGGAAAAATCATTTTTGAGCGCAATGTTGTATCCGAACGTGAGTATAACGCGTCAACCAAAACTGCATTTGGTGGTCCTGAATGTTGGAAGTGTGAAATACCTGTAGATAATTCCTCGTATGAACAGCATATCGGTATTTTGAAGAATTTTGCAAATGCAATACTCGACGGTGAAAAATTAATTGCTCCCGGCGAGGAGGGAATTAAAGGACTTACAATATCAAATGCTATCCATCTGAGCTCGTGGACTGGGCAAGAGGTGGCAATCGGGGAGTTCCCGGATGATAAATTCTATAATCTTCTTAAAGAGAAAATCAAAAACTCAACAGTTGTTAAAGCGGAGAAGGAAACTGTGGAAGTGGATTTTTCAAAATCTTATTAATTTTAAGGGATGTACTTGTAAAAAAACCGGCTGCATGTGAGCAGCCGGCTTAAAGTGTATGTTTAAGAGTTATTCGGGATTTGAGAATATGGTGCATTCTTCGATGTAAAAATCATCATCAAGGTAGCTTAATAAATCGTCCGCTTCCTCTTCGGTTGAACACGCACCTGCGACTATGCAGTATTTGCCGGATTGAGTTTTTACGATTGACGGGCTGAAATCCGAAACAGATTCGCAAAGAGAGGCCATGTCCTCATTCATTTTGCCCGATGCACTGCGTACAATATATATAGTGTCATCACTGTCGTTTCCGGTTTGAGTCAGAGTTAAATCTATGTATCCCTCGGAGTTGTACTCAGAAGCCGTATACGATATGTCTTTGGATAATTCTACGGTGAATGTACGCATTGAGTCATCCAAAACGGTCGTGCGGTAAACATCTTTTATGAAATCCAGTCCTGACAAACTCTCGGTCAGTGCCTCTATATCAAAATCGTATACATTATATAATATGAACTCTAAACGGCGAGGGGAGACACCATCGCGTATCATATATGCAGGTGAACCAGAGTCGGTACTTTGGGAATCAAAGAAGATGCGTACGGATTGGGTAAGCGGCGCATCAGATAATGGAGTATCCTCATCAACGGGGATATAATTTGGCTCGGAATCGTTTTTTGAGAAGTCAAGAATATCAACAACTTCTCCCATGACCGGTATGTTTTTAAGATGCTCGGCAAAAATACTTATATTGCTTGCAGCAACTGCAAGCAGTGCCAAAACTATTATAATAGTCAAAAATCTTAAAAAATAATTCTTCTTTCTGGGTTTTACGTGTGAATGACGACGTGCCATGATGGATACCTCCTTTGTTATCTTCCTGAAATGGCGAGCGAGTCCAAATATCCCTGGAGAATTAGAGTGGCAGCAACCGCGTCGATGCGCTCCTTTCGCTTTTTACCGCGAGTTCCGGCTTCGGAAAGTATGCGATGAGCGTCAACGGTTGTGCGCCTCTCATCCCATAAGACGACGGGAACTGAACAATGTTCCTCTAATCTTTTTGCCAGTGCTGCGCTTTTTTCTGCGCGGGGGCCCAGAGTCCCGTCCATGTTCTTTGGGTATCCCAAGACTATGTGAGATATACCGTGCTCGGCAATAAGCGAAGAGAGCTTTTCGAAAGCGCGCTCAGGACTGTGTTCAAAAATTGTAAATGTTTCGCCCACGAGG
>JAZTXE010000030.1:0-22056 GCA_045636205.1 Eubacteriales bacterium | reverse complement strand
GGTGCGGGTCAGCACGGTGTTGCGCTTGCGACTGCGGCGGCATACTTCGGTCTTGAGTGCGATATTTACATGGGCGCGGTGGATATTAAAAAGCAGGCACCCAACGTTGCACGAATGAAGATTTTAGGTGCAAATGTTGTTGAGGTAACACACGGTCTTGCAACGCTCAAGGAGGCGGTTGATGCGGCACTTGAGGCGTACAGCAAGGAGTACAAGGACGCTATTTACTGCATAGGTTCGGTGCTCGGACCGCATCCGTTCCCGATGATGGTACGCGATTTCCAGAGCGTTATCGGAATAGAGGCGAGAGCGCAGTTTAAGGAAATGACCGGCGAACTTCCGGATGCGATTGTCGCCTGCGTGGGCGGTGGCTCAAATGCGGCGGGATTCTTTGCAGGATTTTTAGATGACCCGGTTGATATTTACGGTGTTGAGCCGCTCGGCAGAGGTCCGAAGCTCGGCGACCATGCGGCGAGCCTTAAGTACGGAAGCGAGGGTGTTATGCACGGCTTTAACAGCATAATGCTCAAGGATGAAAATGGTGAGCCGGCTCCGGTTTACTCGGTTGCGAGCGGTCTTGACTATCCGTCCTCGGGTCCTGAGCACGCTTTCCTGCATGAGCTTGGCAGAATCAAGTACGATGTTGCCGATGACGAGGAAGCGATTGACGCGTTCTTCACGCTTTCCCGCCTTGAGGGAATCATCCCGGCAATCGAGAGTGCACACGCGGTAGCGTACGGCATTAAGCTTGCAAAGGAAATGGGCAAGGGTTCGGTGCTTATTAACCTGTCCGGTAGAGGCGACAAGGACATGGACTATGTTATAGAAAAATACGGAATAAGATAATTTCGGGTGCAGTCCTCCGTGATGGGGGACTGCACCTTTTTACGTTTGAATTGCTCTGTTTTACGTTTTCTGCCAAATTTGGTCAAATGCTATTGACGTGGCCCATACTATCGTTTATACTGTAGGCGAAAATTTGAAATAAGGAGTAAACTACAATGGTTATAGATATGCATGCGCACGCAAATTACTACGGTCTTACCTGCGAAAAACTGCTCAAGAATATGGACGATTACGGAATTGACAAGGCATGGCTCCTTACCCTTGAAACGCCGCGTGGGGAGTATGCCCAGAGCTACCACCGTGTAACATGGGTTACCGAGGACGGCCCGATTCCGTTTACCACTTCAATAGCGTTTGACAATAAGGACGGTCGCTTTATTTTAGGCTACGGTCCGGACCCGAGAAAGCCGGATTCTATTGACAGACTGGAAGCTGCAATTGAGCATTACGATGTCAAGGTTTGCGGCGAGCTTATGCTGCGAATGAATTATGACAACTACGATGCCATCCGCATGTTCCGTTTCTGCGGAAAAAAGGGGCTTCCGGTAGTGCTTGAGATGATGTATCCTTATGAAACTTGCGGGGAGCGCAGTCCGTGGCCCGGCTACTGGTACGGCGGCACGATTGACACTTTGGAGAGAGTTCTCGACGCTTGCCCGGAGACGATTTTCTGCGGTCACGGTGCGGGCTTTTGGGCGCATATTTCAAATGATGAGCTGTACAAGACCGAGGGTTATCCGAAGGGGCCGGTTATCCGCGGCGGTAGAATCTGGGAGCTTATGGAGAAGTACCCGAATCTGTATCTTGACTTGTCTGCGGGCAGCGGTCTTAACGCTATGAGGCGCGACGTTGGTTACACCAAGGAGCTCCTGACCGCATTCCAGGACAGAGCGATGTACGGACGTGACGATATATCAAACGACCACCAGCCGTTTCTTAAATCGCTTGAACTCGGCAAGGAGATTGAGGACAAGATCTTCTACAAAAATGCGATTAAGCTTATAGGTGAATAAGAAACCCGACGGTAGAGGGTCTACTAAGTTTTGCGAGAGGGTAAAATCACAAGCGAGCATAGAAAAATAATCCGACAAATGAAAGAGCGTATAGGACTTAAATGTTGCTATACGCTCTTTCTGTGCAGGTGAGTTATACATAATTTTTCAATCAAAATTGTGCGTATATTCCTCACTCTTTTTGACGATTTATTGTATTTACTTTGTGTACCCGTGCGTTTAAAATGTAAATACAATGCAATTTAAAGGAGGAATTTAAATGATACCCAGAAGCGAGCATCCTAATCCGCAAATGTTGCGCGATGAATGGATAAACCTAAACGGAATTTGGGAGTTTGAAATAGACGCAGGTGCGAGCGGTCGTGACCGTAAGCTCAATGAAGCCACTGCTTTCTCTCAAAAAATCACCGTTCCTTTCTGCCCGGAGAGCAAGCTTTCCGGAATAGGTGTCAAGGACTTTATGTCCGCAGTCTGGTATCGCAGAACAATCACCCTGCCGGAGAATTGGAACAAAGGACGTGTGATTGCCCATTTCGGTGCGGTAGATTACCACACATTCGTATATGTCAATTCGCAACTCGTCGGTGAGCACAAGGGCGGTTATATCTCCTTTAGCTTTGATATAACCAAATACCTGACCCCGGGCGAAAACGTCATCCACGTCTGTGCTGAGGACGATACCCGCAGCCCACTGCAGCCCCGCGGCAAGCAGAGCGAGCGCTATCACTCCCGCCTTTGCGATTATACACGCACCACCGGAATCTGGCAAACCGTCTGGCTCGAGCACGTGCCGGAAAATTATATAAAAGCTATTCACTACACTCCCAACCCTGAGAATGCGCAAATACGTATCGGGATAGATGTGGTCGGAAACGGCGAAGTTTCCGCAACCGTAAAATACCAAGGAAGCCGAGTAGGCTTTGCCTCGGCAAAGACCGCAGGGTGCCATGCCGAGCTTTTGGTGGATTTGAGTCAAACCCACCTTTGGGAAGTCGGCAACGGCAGACTCTATGATGTTGAGCTCTGCTACGGCGAGGACAAGCTCATTAGCTATTTTGGTCTGCGCAGTATCGAGCTTACCGACGTGGGTGTGCTCATTAACGGCAAACCTGTGTTCCAGCGCTTGGTTCTCGACCAAGGCTTCTATCCGGACGGAATTTATACAGCGCCCAGCGATGAAGAACTGATAGCGGATATTAAGCGCTCCCTTGACTGTGGCTTTAACGGCGCGCGTCTGCATCAGAAGATATTCGAACCGCGTTTCCTGTACCACTGTGACAGACTCGGCTATATAGTCTGGGGCGAGCTGCCCAGCTGGGATGTGGACTTGGGCAATCCCGAGGCTCTTTATAGCTTGTTGCCCGAGTGGATTGAGGAAATAAAGCGCGACCGGAACCACCCGGCAATTATCACATGGTGTCCGCTCAACGAAAGCCACCCGGAGCAGTGCGGTGTGCGTGTACATAAAGAAAACGTTCGCATGATCTATCGCATTACCAAAGCGATTGACCCAAGCCGTCCGTGTATTGATGTCAGCGGCTATGCCCATGTGGAAACCGATATATACGATGTGCACGATTATGAACAGAACCCCGAGCGTTTCCGTGAGCACTATGTCCCATTCCTCAACGGCGGCGAGCTTTACGACTGGAAAGGCGAGCAGCAGAAATGGAACGGCGAGCCGGTTATGAACTCGGAAATCGGCGGTATCAACTGGCATCCGGGTGACCGTGACGAGGACCACTGGTCCGGCTACGGCAACGCACCCAAGGACGAAGCCGCATTTTTAGCACTATACAAAGGTATCATAGACGCTCAGCTGGATAACCCGAAGTTCTTCGGCTTCTGCTATACTCAGCTTACCGACATTGAGCAGGAAAAGAACGGTCTTTACTACTACGACCGCCGACCGAAATTTGACCCCGAAGAGATTAAAAAAATCAACATCCGCCCCGCAGCGTATGAGCTGGGCCTCACACTGACCGGTGAAGAATATAAAAACATGAAATAAATAGAAAACCCAACGCAAGGCCCAATAAAACGGGTTTGCGTTGGGGTTTATTTCTGCTTTGTAGGGTGCATTCATGAATGCACCCTACAAATTGTATTATGCTTCCTCACGAAAACGTTGGGGAGATACTCCTGTTTTTAATTTGAAAAAGTTGGAGAAATAATGTGCGTCGCTAAAGCCTAAACGCGTGGCTATCTCTTGAACCTTAAGCTGCGTGTTCATAAGCATCCACTTGGCATTCTCCGTCTTTACGCTCAAAAGATACTCATACGGTGTCACACCGTATTCTTTTTTAAATATCCGTGTCACCTGAGATTTGGATAAGCTCACAAGCTCTTCAAGCTCCTCAGCCCGTATATTCCGCTCCGCGTTACGCAATATGTAATCCTTTATCGCAACCGCGTCGGGCAGGGCAGTGCTTTTTTCTTCGCGCAGACGGTCTGCAATTTTGCATACTATCTCCAAAAACAAAGATGCTGCACGGTTGTGTATCTCCTGCGCAGGTATATCCTCACGTGATAGATTTAGCATTTCCTCAAACATGCCTCGCAAATCAAGACCGTGCACAATATGCTTGTCGCGCAAACCGTACTCGGAAACTATACTGCGCACCAGCTCGCCAGACAGATTAAACCATATCTTCGTCCAGGGGTCTGACTCATCAGCGTAATAATTGTGATCATCTCCCTGATGCAGAAAATATATATCCCCCTCACACGGATGGATAACACCGTCCGCGGTATGCACAGTCCCGGTTCCTTTTATAACAAACTCAAAAACTCCAAATGCCGCCTTGTGCCGAACGATGTGATAAGATTTATCGCACCGCGAAACACCGCAGCTTACAAGCCGGAACGGCTGGTATCCGTCACATGCCGGAACAAGCTGTATATCCTCATGCATCCTATCCACCTGCCTTATGATTATATTCTACCATAATCTAACCCATCATGCAAAACACGCGGCTTGGAAATCCCAAACCGCGTGTTTTTATTGTTTTTTATTCTGCCATGTTAGCGTAGGTGCCATCGTAAACAGCAGGTTTCTCTTCATTAATTGTCAATTTGATTACCGGATCAGAACTCGTAATAACATCCTTAGTTGAGAACCTTGCAAGCTCTATCTCGGGTGCAATATACTTTTTCATGATTTCATCCTCCTGTCAAACTGTTAGGACAAAGACACAACAAAGGTTTTGTTGCCGTGATAAGTCTTTGTGTCATTTCCATCTTTTACATAAGGTCTGACGATAATTTTCTTCGTGCTTCCTTCAATTTTATCTTCTGGAGTAGCAACAAAGATGTAGCTTCCGCCGTAATCGCCGGGCTTTCTTTCCTGACCGCCCGCTGTGATTGAATTGTATACCTCGGAAGTACCCGCTTCGCCTATGTACTGACCGTCAGCCCATACCTCAAAACCTACCTCTTTGTAACCGTCGGTTTCTTTTACAGCGCCGATAAAGTTAATCTCAAAATCACCGCTTGCGTCTTCCTTAACATATGCATATGTATCGCCGAAAATTTCATCCTCTGTTTCCGCAACACCACTAGCCGGAGCAATGTCAATACCTTTGAGGCAAATCGTGTGTTGATTTCCCTTGTTTGGAACCAATGCAGTGCCTACCGGATTGATTACGAGAACGTAATTGCCTGCTGTAAGGGATTTGGACTTGAACGTAATAGAGGTATCTGCGGTAGTCGCGCCGCCGAAAGATACTCTTCCTATTGGTGAATTTGCGTTAATAATGTTGGCACCATCGTTAGGCCAGTTATTATAAAATTTATCAAACGGTACCAGATAAATATCAGCAATTGCAGAAGATGGATACTGCTTATAACTAATGGTGATATCATATGTACCTGATGCAAGATTTGCACCTGTAATAACGCCTAAATCTATTGTAAGGTTTGCACCTGCAAGACCAACATTATCTGTAAGCACGAAAGTTTCAAGGGTATCATTGTTGTTGCTCGGGGTTTGCATGCCTCTAACAAAACAATTTTTCTTTGGTTTGTCCGCTGCTGGGGTGTCTGTGGTACAAAGGTAAATATCAAACTTACCTTTACCAAAATCAATGCTCATTCTATCAGCAACAGGAGTAAAGGATATGCTTTCGAGATAAATGTAGCTCATACCTGAGCCTGCAGCTTCCGGAGTAGGACTCAACTCTGACATTTTGGCAATAAGCACATAATTTCCTGCCTGCTCATTTTCAAAAGTTATCTTCTGAGATACTCCGCTAATAGAAGAAGTAGCATTATAAAAATTAAGTTCAGCTACTGATGTGTTCGCGGCCAATGCTGCATTAATTTGTGTTTTTGCACTTGCTACACTGAAACCGTCTATTTTAGCCAGATAGATTTCTGCTTTTCCGCCATATGAAGATTGGGCGTACTTTAAATTTACATCAAAGTCACCTGCGGGTACTGTTCCAAGGTCAAATGCAAGCCAATTTCCTGTACTGCCGGTTCTGGAAGCAAACGCACTTGTTACGTTCTGATACGGTTGCATTGGGCCTCCGCTTGTAAAATACTTAACATCTGCATACGAAGAATTCTTATAAGCGCAAAAATCCACAGTTACCGTCGCCTCTACCGCCGCAGCTTCGGGCGCAGTTACCGGAACGATTGCAGCTACCATGCAAAAGCACAGCAGTGCAGCAAAAAGGCGTTTCGTTTTCTTAAAAAGCATCATTTTGAAAATTCCTCCTTCTATTTTTTAAAGTGCTTTTTATCTATATTAATAATAGAACAAAAAGGCACAATAGGAAAGGAATATTATTTGTACTTTTGTGCAATTCTCAATAGTGTTTCCGCAAAAGGAAGAAATATTGCGGGGTTTAGGTAACTTTTGGCAAAAATAACCCCGGGGGCAAAACGCTCTTGTTTTGCCCCCGGGGATTGCTGCTTTTTTAATGGTTCTGATTATCAAAGCTTGCCCGGTACTGACCGGGGAGCATACCCGTGTGCTTTTTAAACACGCGGTGGAAATATGCCTGGTCGGAAAAACCGCAGTTGAGGCAGATTGCGTACTGTGTTTGGTCAGTCGTGCGCAAAAGCTCTTGGGCACGCAGAATGCGCAGATATTGCAGGTAGCTTGTAAAGCTCATACCCATCATTTGCTTGAAGAGGTAGAAAAATGACCGTCGGCTCAATAGAGCTATTTTACACACATTGTCCACAGAAATTTTCTCCATGTAATGCTTATTTATATACGCAATTGCGTTTTGGAAAGCTTCACGGTAGTTTGAGACCGTCTTGTCACGGTCCTGAAACTGATACTCTTTTGCAATGAGCGCAAACAAGCGCGACAGGTTTGCGCGTATGAAGAGATGGGTGAAGTTGTCATTTTTCAAATATTCATGGCTCAGCTCACGGAAAATTTCCTCCGTCTCTGCAATGGCAGACTCGCTCAGATATCTGTAGGGATTAAGCTTGTCCAGCTGAACTAAAATCGGATCAAAATAAATCATGTTGAAAATAGTGTCCTTAGATTGCTCGCCGAAGATGCTGTCCAAAAATTCGATGGGGATATCCAAGCGCCCGAGCTTTGCTCCGTTGCGCGTGTCAATGAAATGCGGGCAGTAAGGAGGAACAAGCATCAGAGATCCTTTTTCAAGGTGAAAGTCATTTCCTGCAAAGAAGTGTCGGTAAGACCCTTCGGACACATACCATATCTGGAGATATGAGTGAAAATGAAGCTCGTCAACATCCGGGCAGGTATCATACATAAGCACGCGGAAATTTTGAGGTTCGCGTATGGAAAGATACTTTGCCGAGTGCATTTGCGCAAGCTTGTTTTCGTGGATTAGCAAACCGCTGTTCTCAAAGTTTTCCATGCCGAAACCCTCCTCAACAAAATCAGTAGCTGTATATAGTATAAATCATAATCGCAAAAGGCGCAAGAACAGGTTTATAAATGCACAATTATCCAATTTTTTTGAGTGGAATTATTGGGTAACATATATTATGATTATAGTATGGAAAAATATCGAGGAGGATGATTGAATGAAGAGCAAAAAATGCATACGCGCTCTTGCTGCAATAATGTGCATGTGCATGCTCATGGGGCTTATCCCAGGCGGGTATTATGAGCCAGTGGCGAAGGCGGTGGATACTGACGAACCAATCGCTTATACCTTTACCTTTTCGGGGTATGGGTGGGATAAAAGTCTTTCTACGCACTTTAAAACCTTTGACCTCGGCGTAAACTGGAGATATTATGGGTATTCCGAGTCTGCCGAGTGGAAGAATGAGACCGGTAGCGTTGTGCAGGGTGATGCGATATTCCCGATTAACGGCCAATATCCCGTAGGCATTCACCCGAGTGGCGGAATTTATACATACATGCCAAGCAATACCCAATGGATTGCGCTTGAGCTTAAAGTTCCAAAGACCGGAAAGTATTCCATATCCGGAGTCGGAAATAAAAGTGCCCTTGGCGGCAAAGCGGATATGTACTTGTTCAAATCGCCTGAGCTTAAAGATGGTCAAACGCTTGAAGCTGCTGTAAACGCAGCGCTTGAGGATGAGAATAATTATCTGGGGCAGGAAAACTATTACAATTTTGCTGCGAGTGCCTTAGCGTTTACCGGTATAGGCTCCGAGAATGTATCCATACGCGAGGCGGGCAACTACGTGCTTGTCATTAAGGGTACGGGCATCGACAGTTATAATAACAACTATAATAATTACTACATGGCGCTTAAGAGCCTGACGATGACGAGAATCGGCGACTTGGATCCGCCTGTAATTCCGTCAAACGAAAAAGTTGTTATAAACTTCACCAAGGCGGTCAAAGGCGATATACCGGCAACCAAGTATGAGCATACGGATAACGTATTTGAGTTTAATACGTTATCTCCTGATTGGACGGAGGTAGGTGATAAGGACCTTTTAAAGTACGATGCTTTTATGCAGATTAAGCTCGGTGACTTAAACAGGTACATTGCATTTAACGTAAAAATCCCCGCCAAGGGATGGTATGACGCTACGCTAAACTACATGACAGCAAGACTCGGCGGACAGACTGAGTTCTATATGCTGCCCGAAAATGTTGAGCTGAAGAGCGAAAACCTGATTGAAAAATACCGTCTCGGCGATGTGCGCTCGCATGCCGATACGCAAGGCGGCGAGTCGGAAAACAGCGATGCTTATTCGACGCTTGCAAACGGATTTTTTGCCGAGGATGAGGGTGTATATAAGCTTGTTATAAAGAACAAAGCACAGTATCTGAATGGGGCAGGGCACTACGCGTACCTTAAGAACCTTACATTGGACGGACGTGTAGAAACAAAAATTCAGATAACTCCCAAGATGATAAAACCGGGTGACACTGCCGAGGTTTCCGTGACGGCTGTGCACAAAAACGGAGAGGAGTTCGATTTAAACTCTTTTGCCGAGTTTTCAAGCGATGCGGAAGGCGTTGCAACCGTCTCCGAGGACGGAGTCGTAACCGGTGTTTCTGTAGGCGATGCGAATATCAGCGCGTCGGTAACCATGGGCAAAACCTCTCAGACACTCAGTGCGCTTGTACGTGTTGTTGAGGAAGGCTATGTGCCGGTGCTTGATACTATTGATTTCACTCCGGGCAAAGAAGCGATTCCGGTGGGAGACAAGGGCAAATTTACCGTAAGCGGTAAATTTGAGGATGGGTACAATGCCGACTTGAGCAATGCAGCGATTATGTACTCAAGTGCTGATGAAACAATTATAAAAATAAATGCCGATGGCTCTTACGAAGCTAAGGATGACGGAATCGTTCAGGTTACGGTGACGGTCGATGACGCAACCGGCAACAAAGAGCTTACAAAGGAAATCCGCGTGGGTCAGCCTGCGGGTGAGTTGATTACTCTCAACTTCACCGCAATGGTAAACGACATAGTAAAAACCACGTATGCACATACGAAGAATGTATATAAGTTTAACAAGCTCTCTACCGGATGGGTGCCCAACGAGGGGGACTTCATTAAGCTCAATTCCGGAACCGCACAGCTGAGATTCTACAATGATTTAAATCGCTGGATGGCATTTGATGTGAACGTGCCGGCTGCTGGTTGGTATTATATGGAGCTTGACCACGGTGCGCATTATCTGGGCGGACTGTTTGATATATACATGGTGCCGAAAAACGATGCGGCGATTGCTGATAATATGGTTGAAAAGAACCGTGTCGGAGAAGTTAAGTTCCACCGTGACACAGACAACGGCGAGGTCGAAGATGCAAACGCACACTCAGCGGTGGGAATGTTCTTTGCTGAAAATTCCGGCGAGTATACGCTGATATTCAAGCTCAAGCAAACGTATATCAGAGGCCATGCGCATTATATGTATATCACTAAGATGACGCTTACCGGATATCCTGCACTCAGTGAGATTTTCTTTGCTGCAGATAAAGAGGATATTGAGCTTGGCGATGAGCTCCCAACCACGCTTTCTGCGGTATACAATGACGGAGAAACGGTAGATTTATCTGACTTAAGCATTAACTATAAGAGCTCTGATAATGAAGTGGCTTCGGTATCGGCTGACGGTGTGATACGCGGCGAAAGCGAAGGGAGCGCAAAGATAACCGTTACTGCTATTTTGGACGGTGTTGCAAGAGAGGCAAGCATAAATGTAAATGTTACCGACACAAGCGATGTACTCAGTGTAGAACTCAAGGCACCCGAGAAGATGTTTGTGCGCGGAAGCGAAAAGCTTGAGTTTGTTGCGAATATGGCAAGTCAAAAGCGTATAGTAATACCCGACAGCGCACCCAAAAGCTTTACTCTAACATCCGTGCCTGAGAACATAGCGGAAATTTCTGAGGACGGTGTAATAACCGCAAATGCTGCGGGCGAGATAACCGTATCCGCGACCGTCGAGTTTAAAGGCGATACACACCCAACCAATGAAGTTAAATTTACGGTTGAAAATTCAAAAAAATCAGGCGTTAGCATATATACTGACAAGGAGCGTCAGGCGATGCGCAAGAATGCATCGGAGATAGCAGAGTACAGAAGTCAAGCAAGAGGCTATGTGGCAGCGGCTGATAACGCGGTAGAAAATCTCGATGTCCTCTACGATATGATAGTAGCTGAGGGACTGCCCAGATATTACGATGTCGGAAGTCAGGGCGACCCGGAGCGCGAGAAGTGCCCGTATTGCAAAGTGGATATTACTAAGAAATACGGCAGCTACAAGTGGATTGTCGATCCGCTAAACGCGCCGTGGAAAATCCAATGCCCGGATTGCCGCAGACGTTTTCCGTCAAATGACTTCGGGGAATATTATAAGCTTGGACTTGATGAGCGTGGTGTGTTTAATCCAGAGATTGCAAAGCAGAAAAATGCTGAGCTTGAAGCTGACCCGGACCATGGCGGATATTTAAAAAATCTGCTCTATCCCGAGATGGATGAGCATTTTGACGAAAAGCTTGGCAAGCTCGTGAACGAGGGCGTACATAACTGGGGTGTTGATGACGGTTGGGGATACCTGACCGGAGAGACCCTTGTAACCGGAAATCCGCAGAGAAATATATATATAGCGGTCTATCTGCATCAGTTGTGGTACGGAGATGCAACCACCGGAGCAGGTCTTATAAGACGCTCAATGCTCAATTTGGCAAATGCATATCTGTATACCGGCGATGCAAAGTACGGCAGAGCGGGCGCTATACTGCTCGACCGTGTGGCGGATTTTTATCCGGATTATGACTGGTATAAGTGGCACAAGTTCAGAGGTGACAGCTATCTTGGAACCATACTTGACCCGGTTTGGGGTACCGGTATAGCAAAGCAGTTTGCGGAATGGTACGATGTCTTCTGGCCGGCATATGATGACCCGCAAGTTATAAGCTATTTAAGCGAAAAAGCCACCAAGTATAAAATGAACCCGAAAAACAGTCCTGCCGCGATACGCTCAAATGCAGAGCAGGGAATCCTTTATGCAATTTTTGACCATGCAAAGGAAAGAAGGCTGTTCGGAAACGCAGGTACTGACCAAGTGGCAGTAGCGACTGCAGCGGTAGCTCTCGATACCATGCCGGAAACACGCGAGTGGCTTGATTGGATTATGGCACCCGGAGACCGCGGCGGAAACGCAGCGGGCAAGGATGGAACGATTCCACCACCCAGAACCGGTGGAAACATTATTCCTACGCTTATAGCTTCGGTTGACCGTGACGGTATGGGAGCTGAGGCTGCCCCAGGATACAACGGCATGTGGGCATCATATCTCCTACCGGTTGCGGAGTTGCTTGCAGACTACGATAAATATACGGGCGTAACTCTTTGGGAAAATCCGAAATTCATGACGATGTTTACCGCACACATTCCGCTTACCATGTCAGGAAGTTACACTGCGCAGATAGGTGATGACGGAAACTTCGCGTCCACCGGGATAGGAATGTCTATCTCAAACGCACTCACGGCATTCAGACGCTTGGGCGATTACCGCTTTGCGCAGATAGCGTATTACTTAAACGGAAATTCCGTTGATGGCTTAATGTATGATGCGACAATTGAAAACCCAAAGAGTGTTCAGGCGGAGATATTAAATGTTATAAAAGAGCATGGAGAATTATCCATTGGCAGTGAGATGATCGCAGGCTACGGTTTCTCCGCAATTCGTGACGGTGCAAAGTATACGCAATTGAATACTCACAGAGGCTTCTGGATGTATTACGGACTTACCAGTGGTCACGGTCATGCGGACTCACTTAACTTAGGTATGGATGCGTTCGGCCTTAACTTTGCGCCTGAGTTTGGTTATCCATCGGAGACCTCGACAAAACCTCCTATAGCTGTTCAGTGGGAGAAATCAACTCTCAGCCACAACACCGTAATGGTAGACGGAGAAGAACAGGCGAGAAACGGTGTCGCGGCACAAAGTGCACCAAAGCATTTCGACGATTCGGGACGAGTTAAGGTTATGGATGTTGACCGACCCAACGCATATCCGCAGACTGAGTCTTACCGAAGAACCGTGGTAATGGTCGAGGTGGATGACACTGTATCTTATGGTGTGGATTTCTTCCGTATCCTCGGCGGCAATGACCATATTTACAGCTTCCATTCGCAGTCGGACGAAATTTTCGATACGCAGGGGCTTGATACACTCAGTGGTCAGACTGAGATTGTAGATGGTGTTGAAACATTTGTCGGAACCTATGCAGGACCTGAGGTTCCGTTTGGAAAAGATCCTGATACGGTTGTAGATGAAGGTAATAATTCAACCTTAAACGGTTTGCGCTATCCGCCCGGATTCACCTGGCTTTACAATGTAAGACGAGATGCGACACCTGATAATACTTATGCGGTAGATTTTGCAGTTAAGGACTTCAGGAAAACGCTCAAGGACGGGGAGGGCTTGCATCTGAGACTTACCATGACAAATGATTTCCCGCTTACCGAAGTTGCACTCGCCAAGGGCAACCCGCCGAACTACGCGGGCAACCCCCAGGGAATAGAATTTTTGTTGGCAAGACGCACCGGAAAGAATCTCGATACCCTCTTTACAACCGTGTTAGAGCCGTACAGAAATAACCGCTATTTGGAAAGCATTGAAAGTGTATCTGTTGAAGTGGTTGGCGGCACGCATGGAACAAAGGACGTTGTAAAAGCGGTAAAAGTAACCCACGCTGGAAAGAAACGCGTTGATTACATCGTGTATGCAACAAATAATCAGGTGGTATACAACGTTGATGGCAAATTTGATTTCAGCGGATTTGTCGGTGTTGTGACCTGCGATGAAAACGGTGAGATTGTCTATAAATATCTCAACGACGGCGCGGTTTTGGTAAAGGCTGCAAACACTCCGGGTGCATATAGTGGTTATGTTAAGGACTTTACTAAAGGTCTTAACATAAAAAACAGCATTATCGTAGATTTTGACGGCGAAGTGGACACCGGTGAACTCAAAGGAAGATATGTTTATGTGGATAACTTCAGCGCAGAGAATGCAGTTTACAAGATTAGAGCTGCCAAGCCATTGCAAGACGGAACTGTTGAGCTTGATATAGGCGAAACAACTCTTGTTAATAAAACCGGTGGTGACGATGGATATGTGTATAACATTGCTGCGGGACAGAAATTGCGCATACCGCTGTCTTGGTCCGAGGATACGTCCCCGACGTTTACAACCTCAGTTACCGAGTATAGCGCTACTGCCGGAAAAACCTTGAGAATTCCGGTGAATGCATATTCCGGTGATGGTAAGAGCATGACTCTTACAGGGGATACTCTGCCGCGTGGAGCGAGCTTTGATCAGGCTACATCAAGTGTTGTATGGACACCTGATGAAAACCAGATTGGTGAGCATCATGCTGCGATAAAGGCAAATGACGGAACACTCAGTACAACGCTGAATTTAAAAGTCACCGTATATCGCGGTGCGGGAAACACGGATGAACCGAGTACTGATAAGCCTGCGAATACACCTCCCAGCCCGAGCGGGAATGAAGGCTCCGGCGGTGGTGGCGGTGGAGGAGGAGCGTCCTCCGGCGGTGATTCATCCGATATCACAAAACCTGAAGACACTGAAACCGAAGAGAATGCAGGCGACAGCACAACCGAGGATAAATTCGTGGACCTTGAAAACTTCACTTGGGCAAAGGACGCAATTTACGCACTTGTCGATGCAGGAGTAGTAAACGGCACCAGCGAGAACACCTATTCACCTGCTAAGAACATCAAGCGTGCAGACTTTGCAATCATGCTTGTCCGCGCCTTTGGCATCACCAAAGGTCAGGGTGAGAACTTCGCAGACGTAGACGCAAATAAGTACTATGCAAAAGAACTTCTCCTCGCAAAGGCAAACGGAATAGTCGGCGGCATCGGTGATAACAAGTTTAACCCCGAGGGCGAAATCACTCGCCAGGATATGATGCTGATGCTCTCACGTGCACTTGAGGCACAGGGCAGGGCACTTGCGGAAGCTGACGAGAGCGTGCTCGCGCAGTTTGCAGACGCCGCGCAGATTTCAGACTATGCAAAATCGGCGGTCGCAAGCGTGGTTGAAGCGGGCATCATAGCGGGAGCAAACGGACGCATAAATCCGCTTTCAAAGGCTACGAGAGCTGAAATCGCGGTAATGCTTGATAGAGTTCTCAAAAAGTAAAAGCGAATAGCCGGGCGGATAAATTCCGCCCGGCACAGACAAAAGGTGAAACAAATATGGAATACAAGATTTATCCCAGAAAAAAAGAAAAATATTTAGTATCAAAATACATACATTCTGTATTCTTTGAATATTTCGGACGTGTAATATACGACGGTATATGGGTAGGAAAAGATAGCTCAATACCGAATATAGACGGCATACGTAAGGATGTAATCGACGGCTGCAAGGAGATGGGAGTCGGTGCAATGCGCTGGCCGGGCGGCTGCTGTGCCGACCACTATCACTGGAAAAACGGCATCGGCAAAGACCGTCCTGCCAGATACCACCCGATATCAGACCCGGCAAACCCGGTTTGGCGGCACGACTTTGGAACAGATGAGTTCCTGCGCTTCTGTGAGCTGACGGGTGCGGACCCGATACTCACGGCTAATACCGCAACCGGCTCACCTGAGGAATTTTTGGACTGGTATGAGTACGTAAACTGCGGAGTCGAAACCAAGTACGGCGCAATGCGAGCGAAGAACGGTCATCCGGAACCGTATAACGTAAGGTTCTGGGGCATAGGCAACACGGACGAAAACGTATGGCATATAGACTACAATAACCCGGTGGCGTATGCACAGAACTACATGAAGTTTACCACCGCGCTCAGAGAGCAAAAGGCAAAAGATTTGTATTTTATCGGCTTGGGACTCTCGGCACGCCATCAGCTTCCCGGTTGGGTAGGCAAGGCGCTTGACCATATAACACGCAATCAGCGCGATGACAGCGCACCCGATGCATTGTCAGTACATAATTATCTGGGTGGAGCTAAGGGCAAAAGATCCGGCGGAGAAAGTGGTGACGCTGTAGATTACAGTGATAAAGAGTACTACACATTGCTGGATGCGCTCGAAAATTATCAGTATGATATTGACTTGCACAGAATAACGATAAAAGAACACACTATAAAGGACAGCGGAACAAAGATATGCTTTGACGAGTGGGGAGCATGGCATCCGGAGGCGACGTTTGATAATAACCAAAACCAACGTCAGACTCTGCGCGACGCGATATTCGCGGCGCTGGCGATGCATATTTTCTACCGAAATTCGGACATAGTTGAATTTGCGATGGAAACGCAGCTTTCAAACCTGATACAGAGCTTATTTGAAACTGATGGCGAGAAGTTTTATAAAACACCGACGTTCTATGCGATGAAGCTTCTTTTTGCACATACAGGCCAATATCTTGCAGATATATTACCGTATGAGTTGGATGAAGATTTAGATACGGTTGCGACGGTATCCGAGGATGGCAAAAAGATGACGGTAAGTATAGTAAACCGCCATTTATACGACGCGAAGGAAATAATGCTAAAGCTTGCGGAAGGCGAGTGGAAGGTAAGCTGTGCGGATATTTTGACAAGCGAGGATGTGCGAACCTACAACACATTTGAAGAGCCTGAGAATATAAAGGATTGTGCTTTTGCTGTGCCGGAAAGCTTTGAGTTTACAATTCCTGAGCATAGTATCGTAAGGATTTGCCTGCAGAAAAGCTAATGTAAGGTTATTGCACGCAAGAGCGTGTGGTAATAAACAAAAAAATCAAGGAGGAAAATAAAATGAAAAAGACAACCAAACGTATACTCGCTTTACTTGCGGCAGTGGCTATGATGCTTAGTCTTGCAGCATGCGCACCGAAAGATGCGGTGCAGGGTGACAGCACAGGAGATCAGGCTGCAGCCGACGGGACACTTTTTGACAATGCACCTACTATCAAGCTTATGGTAACTTCAGCTACAAGCTGGCCGTACAATGAGAATTGGCCGATGTGGAAGCTTTTCCGCGAGAAAACCGGTGCAAACCTTGAGGTAACTGCGGTTCCGGATGTGGATTTCGGAACGAAGGTGTCCCTCCTTATGGCAAACTCTGAGGAGTTTCCTGACATGATGTTCTCGGTAGGCAGCAATTTAGGCAATCAGTACGGTCCGGACGGCGCGATGATTGCAATATCCGATAACCTGGACAAAATGCCGAATTTCACCGCGTTCTGGGAGAGCATCCCCGAGATTGAGCGCGAGAGCTATATGGTTCAGAAAACCGCGGGTGACGGCAAAATATATATGCCGCCTATTTACGGAACTGACGGTGTAGGTAATGTTCAGACATGGATGTACCGCAAGGACATTTTTGAAAAGCACGGTTTGGAAACCCCGAATACCATGGATGAGTTATACGAGGTATGCAAGAAGCTCAAAGAGCTTTATCCCAATAGCTATCCGCTCTGCTTCCGCATGGGTATTCACAGACTTGACTCTATCGGTCACTCATGGAAACAGCACATGACTTATCATCCGTATTATAACTACAACACAAATAAGTGGGAATTTGGCCCGCTGCAGCCGGAGTTTAAAGAGATGATAGAGTTCTTCGGCAAGATGGTCGATGATGGCTTACTTCAGCCGGACTTTATGACGGTCAACACAAGTGACTGGGAAACGCTTATGAGTGCTGACCGTGGCTTTATAACAGTTGACTATCTGGTACGTATTGACCAGTTTAACTCTACTGTTCGTCCGAGTAATCCGGAGTACACATTGGCTGTTATGCAGCCACCCAAGGGTGGAGAGAACGGTGTTAACAAGGTTATAAGGCAATTCTATGAGAACACCGGATACGTAATTTGCAACACACGTAACGAGGAGCGCATCAATAACGCTATCAAGCTTCTTGACTGGATGTACTCACCCGAGGGAATTGAGTTCCAGAGTTGGGGCGAAGAGGGTGTTACATATGAAGAGGTAAACGGCGAAAGAAAATGGCTGCTGCCGGACGGTGGTGACCCGTATAACGATTTAGGCATAGCAACTCCGGGTCTGTATATGTGCGTTGACCCGCAGGCAAACCGCAAGCTCTACAGCGATGAGCAAAACGCTCAGTGCGACCTTGCACGCAGCCATAACAACGATTATCCGTCGCCGTTCTTTACAATGGCATTTGCTGAAGATGTTGATGATGAGAGAACCGACCTGTGGACGGGAATAAACAGCTACTGTGGCGAAGTTCTCACTAAGATGATGCTCGGTCAGACTCCCATGAGCGAGTGGGAGAACTTTACAAATGAGCTTGAGAATATGGGAATTGAGCGTCTGCTTGAAATTTACCAGGCCACATATGACAGCATAGCAAAATAATTGCACGATGAGAAAGGGAAGAGTTTCACTTGGGTATAAAGTATTTTGACTCATTCGTGACCGTTGGCAAAAGCGGTCTTAAGCACCGCAGAGAGATTTGGAAGAGCGAGGATGTTTTAAAAGTTATGGACCAGTGCGGCATAAGTGCCGCACTGGTATCCAGCGGTTGGGCGCAGGATTATGCGCCGGTTTACGGTAACGAGCGACTGGTAGAAGAATTGAAGAAAAGCAAGCGCTTTTACGGATGTTATACCATTATGCCAAACGGATTGGGTGAGTTTCACTCACCTTATGAGGCAATAGCCGATATGCGCAAAAAGGGAATGGTCGCAACTCGTATGTATCCCGCAAGACATGGATATACCGCAGATGAGTATACCATGGGAGAATACTATAAAGCATTGGAGAATGAAGAGATTCTGCTTATAGTAAATGCTTTGGATATGGACAGACCAAATCTTGTGAAGATGCTTGAAAAGCATCCGGAGCTTAAGGTTTTATATCAGGGTGCACGCTGGGAAAGCGAGAGAGGCCTTCTTCCTTACCTTAAGGAATTTCCGAATTTACACGTTGACCTTGCATTTTTGCAAGCTAACTTCGCTGTGGAGACATTGGTCGACAAGGTTGGTGGAAAACAACTTGTGTTTGGAAGTGGAATGCCGAAAATGAGCATGGGTGCTGCCCGCGGATTCTTAGACTATGCGGATATATCCAATGAGGATAAAGAGCTTATTGCCGGCGGAAATCTTGCACGCTTGTGCGGGGTTGAGCTTATGCACGAGCAAGAGGTTGAAAATGACTTTATCGCAAAGGAAATGTCCGAAGGGAAAGCTGTCAGCGTGCCGGTTTTTGACTCACACACGCATATCCTTGAGGATGGCGGCAACTGCGGCGGCGGACTTCCGATGATAAACGGTGATCTTGGGCATATGTCTGCACAGTTTGAACGTATTGGAGTTGACAAATACTGCGTTGCGCCATGGCTTGGGATATGGACGGACAGCGAAGCCGGAAACAAGCTTGCCTATGAGATGCGTGAGAAGAATGACAGGGTTTACCCCTACGTGCTTATCGACCCGAACTATGTAGAGGATGTTTACAAAGAAGCGTATGAATATCATATAAAACGAGGCATGCCGGGGATGAAGATGTTCTTTAACCGCACCGGTGTGCGCTACAATGCCCCGATATATGAGCCGTGGCTTAAGCTTGCAAACGAGAATTCGCTCTTTGCGCTTATGGATAACGGCGGATATGGTTCGTATTTAAGCGATATGGAGGAGCTTGCTGCGAAATATCCGAATATATCATTTTTCTTAGATCATGCGGGAATGAATTTTGCAACGGCTGAGGCATATGCTCGCCTTGCAAAGAAATTCCCGAACGTATATCTCCAGCTTACGTTTACAACGGTTCCGCAGGGAATGATTGAGTATCTGTGCAATGAAGGGCTTGCGGATAAGACTCTTTACGGCACGGATGCACCGATGCGCGATGCGCGACCGCAACTTGGCTGGGTGGTATATGCCGACGTATCAGTAGAGGATAAAAAGAAGATTTTAGGCGGGAATATGCAGAGAATCGCTGACCGCTGTTTTAAGAAATGAGATTTAGAAAGGATATATAAAACATGATTTGGGCACTGTATGCAGAGCTTGGTCAGAACATGTGGTTTAATGAAAGCCAAAAGCTTGAGTTTGATGAAGGCTCGTGGCAGAAGCTGGTTGACGCGGCGGTGGAGAATGGTTTTAATACGATAGTTCTCGACCTGGGTGAGGGTGTACGTTACGGCTCTCATCCCGAGCTTGCAAAAGAGGGGGCATGGACGCGTGAGCGTGTGCGCGAGGAAGTGCGTGCACTTCGTGAGCGCGGGATTACACTTATTCCAAAACTTAACTTTTCCGCATGTCATCATCTGTGGCTCGGAGACTACCGCAAAATGATGGGGCTTCCGAAATACTATGAAGTCTGCCGCGATTTGATAAACGAGGTTTATAACCTGTTTGACAAGCCGGAGTACATACACATCGGTATGGACGAAGAGGGTGACGAGCAGTTTTTCTCGCAGATGGACTTGGTAGCATACCGGCAGGGTGAGCTTTTGTGGCACGACTTGCAGTTCTTGCTTGACTGCGTGCGTGACACAGGCGCAAAACCCTGGATTTGGGCGGATATCGCGTTCCTTGAACCGGATGAGTTTAAAAAGAGAATTAAACCTGAAAACATTATGCTATCACCGTGGAATTACCGCGGATTAAAACCTGAACACTATTTCCCGATTAAGGGCAGCAAGTATGAGGATTACTACGAGGGTACCGGATATGTCTACTTAGAAGAGGACCCGCTGTGCGTAAGATATATGGAGCACTCGATTCCGACCGCGAAAGCGGGGTATGACATTGTCCCCTGCGCATCGGTAATCTGGCATGACTATAACGCAGACGATGTGGTGGAGTATTTTATGGACAATATGACCGACCACACTGCGGGCTTTATGGTCGCGCCGTGGAGACGCACAACACCTGAGTTTATTGACGAAATCATCAAGAATATCACTGCTCTGAAGGCGGCAAGGGATAAATTCTGCAAATAGAGTAAAAAATATGATGTAACGAGAAGTTATAACATCATCTTAAATAAATCAAAAGAGCGTATGGTGAGTAAATCTTACCATACGCTCTTTTGATTGTGATTTTATAAAAACTTTGAAAGGCAATGGTGGGGCGATATATTGTATTTCGTACTCATGATTTTCTCAAACCGACAGAAAAGAGACGACGGGATCCGTCTAAATACCAATTCAAATGAATTGCATAATAGCTCAGAAGCAAAAGAAAAAGCCTTTGAACCTACGCCCTGTTGCGGTGCCTGAATTTTTCTGCGGTGGGCGAAGCCGCCTTGGAAATTTCGACCGGTGCCACTCCTTATGCCTCGCTGTATCTGCCACAGGCAGCGCTCGGCAACGTCCCCTTCGGGTTATGAGGAGATACATTGAAACACGACTTAAAATCGACATAGTCGCAAGGTCGTGTTTCAATATCAAAAAACCGACTAATAAACCGACGAATGCCACAAGCAATCGTCGGTTTAATTTTGAAGTCTGTTAGCAGTTTGGGTGTGATTGCAGATAAGTTTTATGCAATTTCCGGACATACTGTCACCTGCCACAATCTGGAGAATCTCATTGTTGAACAAGCCGAAAACCATGCTTGTGATAGGTGACAGTATGATTGTAATGCTGTTCAAACAGTATGTCAACACTTCATCTTCCGTAAACTCTTCCGGCTCTTTGAATCTTGCTATATACGTTTCTGCCTGTTTATTTGTAAGCGATATAGGAATACCGTCTTTTTCGCCTATTACATAGAATACCCCGGTAATAATATCCTCATTTATTCTGCGGTTAGCCGCAAATAGTAAGGATGTGTTTTCTTCTGCGTGTAATATATAGATACCTTTTTGGAGCTTCTTAGCCTTAGCATGACAGTCAAAACCACAACCTTTGCTGACTGCTTCATCAAACGCAGTAATTGACAGGTCAAGCCATTTGACACATGGCTCTTTCCTCGGTTCTACCATCACGGTTCTTATCTTTTTCATATGTATTACCTCAATCCAAGGGAAGTATGTCACGGTCAGGATCGGAAAGAAGCTTTTCCAATGCATCCCTGTCCACAAACATTCTGCCACCTATTGTTTTAACAGGCAGATACTTCTTAGTAAAGCTGCGTATTTTCTTTTTACTTACAGGAAGGTATTCTTTCTGTATGTCTGTTATTGTTAAGTATTTTCTTTTTAATGTCTTTTCTATCTCATTCTACCTCCTTTGGGTTTATTTTTCTTATCGCTTGGCTTGGTAGCTGATTCACTGTCGTAGAGCTGACCGTCAAACAGCCTGAATATCGTTAT
>JAZTXE010000029.1:0-7929 GCA_045636205.1 Eubacteriales bacterium | reverse complement strand
TTGGCCTCCGACTTGGATTAGTTGTTCTGAGAATAATCGCTCTTGTTGGAGTTCTGCTGATTGCTCTTGTTCTGGCTGTTCTGATTATTCTTGTTCTGCTGATTGTTCTGGTTGCTCTTGTTCTGCTGATTGTTCTGGTTGCTCTGATTGCTCTGGTTGTTCTGATTGTTTCTGTTCTGCTGATTAGACATTGTTTGTCACCTCAAAAGCTGTAATTTTACCGGTAATCCGGTATGTGTGTAGTATGCACCTACAAACGAGTTTTATTCATTGTTATATTTTTCTTGAAAAAAGTGCATATCCTATGTTATTATATATTATGTATGAAAATTTAAACGTTATTTTTTTAGAAACGGTGGGAATAAACTATGTCAGGACATTCAAAATGGAAAAATATTTTGCATAAAAAAGAGAAAACCGATGCACAACGCGCGAAAATTTTTACGAAAATCGGCCGTGAAATGTCGGTTGCAGTAAAAGCGGGCGGTCCGGACCCGGCAACGAACTCAAAACTCAAGGACTGTATTGCAAAGGCAAAGGCAAATAACGTACCTAATGATAATATCAAGCGTATTATAGAGAAGGCGAGCGGGGCTGACGGTGCAAACTATGAAACCATAACCTATGAGGGATACGGACCCAACGGCGTAGCGGTTATAGTAGAAACAATGACCGACAACCGCAACCGCACCGCAGGCGAGGTGCGCCACTACTTTGATAAGTTCGGCGGCAACCTCGGTGCTACCGGCTGCGTGGGTTGGCAGTTCGACCAAAAGGGTGTAATTATCCTTGAGAAGGACGGCAAGGACGAGGATGAGACCATGATGGTTTGTTTGGATGCAGGCGCTGAGGATATTGATACCGAGGGAGAGGTTATCGAAGTTTATACCGCTCCGGACGATTTTGGCGCGGTAAATGATGCGCTTGAAGCCGCAGGCTATAAAATTCTTTCCGCTGAGGTTGAAATGGTGCCGCAGAACTATACCAAGCTCACGGACGAGGATGATATTAAAAATATGCAAAAGCTGCTTGACGCAATGGATGATAATGACGATGTCCAGAACGTCTGGCATAACTGGGACGAAGAATAATTTCAGCAGAGGATTATGTTATGAGATATTTGGTAATGCTCGGCGACGGAATGGCAGATTATCCGATTGCCGAATTGGGAGATAAGACGCCGCTTGAACAGGCTAAAAAGCCTATGATGGACGAGCTGTGCAAAAACGGCGAGCTCGGACTTGTAAGAACGCTTTATGAGGGGATGCCGACGGGAAGCGATATTGCAAACCTTTCGGTTCTCGGATATGACCCGAAAAAGTATTATACCGGACGTTCACCGATTGAAGCGCTCGGCTTGGGTATTAAGCTCGATGAAGAGGATACGGTGTTCCGTCTTAATCTGGTAAGTATATCGACTGACGGCGAGTTTGAGGATAAAATCATGCTCGACCACAGCTCGGATAAGATTACAAATGAAGAGGCGTATGAACTGCTTGACGCACTGCGCGGGGAGTTTGAAACCTCTCAGATAAAAATACACAACGGTGTAAGCTACCGCCACATTCTTATATGGAAAGGCATTGACTACGGATATACCATGATGCCGCCGCATGACATTCTTGAAAAAGGGATACGTGAGTATCTGCCTGGCGGTGCGTTTGGGCCGGAAGTTCTTTCCATGATGAAAAAAAGCTATGAGATTCTTATGGCGCACCCGGTCAACATAGCGCGCATGGAGCGCGGATTAAAACCCGCAAACTGCATGTGGCTGTGGGGTGAAGGTACAAAGCCGGGAATGGACTCTTTTGAAGGTAAGTACGGTATAAGCGGCGCGGTTATTACCGCGGTTCCGCTCATTCAGGGTCTTGCCGCAGGAATGGGGCTTCGCTCAATTGAGGTTGACGGCGCGACAGGTGACTATTATACCAACTACGAAGGCAAAGCCAAAGCTGCGTGCGATGCACTTGACGGCGGCGCGGAGTTTGTGTTTATTCACGTAGAGGCACCGGACGAGTGCGGTCACGATGCGGACTGTGAGCTTAAAATAAAGTCCATAGAGCGCATTGACAGTGAAATACTTACACCGGTAAAGAAAAAGCTGGACGCTTTGGGCGAGGACTATAAAATCCTTGTAATGCCCGACCATGCAACACCGATTGCACTGCGCACCCATGTCATTGACCCGATACCGTATCTTATTTATACCAAGGGCAAAGAAAATGCGGGTAGCAGTCTTTGCTACAGCGAAAGAAATGCCGCCAAAACCGGCAAGATGATAGAAAAAGGCCATGACCTTATGTCCCAATTCCTCGAAAAGTAAGGGAGAGGGGTAGAGATATGAAAGAGCGGTTAAATGAGAATATGACGGTCGGCGAGGAGATACTCGGAAACCTCGGATTTTGGCCGATAATACTTGCTATGATAGCACTTGCCACTTCGTTTTTATTTAAAGCACAGTCATATTGGCTGCTGCCCACGGTATTCGGACTGGTTGCTCTGACCAAAGTCGCGGATGCGGCGCGCTATTTTATCTATGTTAAGGACACTCAGAAGGCGATACGCAGTCTGTCAATATGTATATTGTTTACAGGGCTTGCGGTTTGCAGCCCAAAACTCGTTGAAATATTTGCGCTCTGGCGCTAAGCGAAAGGATTGGTAAAATTATGGCTAACGATAAAAAAGTTGAGCAGATTACCGATATGGAGGTTGACTTTGCCCAATGGTTTACCGATGTGTGCAGAAAGGCACAGCTTATTGATTACTCATCAATCAAGGGTGTGTTCATCTACCGTCCGTACGGTTATGCTATATGGGAAAACATCCAGGCAATTATGGATAAGGAATTTAAAAAGCAGGGCGTAGAAAATGTCTACATGCCTCTGCTCATCCCTGAGTCACTTCTGCAGAAGGAAAAGGACCATGTTGAGGGATTTGCACCCGAATGTGCATGGGTTACACTCGGCGGCGAAGATAAGCTTGAGGAGAAGTATGCAATCCGCCCAACTTCCGAAACCTTATTCTGTGAGCACTTTGCAAACGTGCTTCAGTCCCACCGCGATTTGCCTATGAAGTATAATCAATGGTGCAGCGTTCTCCGTTGGGAGAAGACCTCACGTCCGTTCCTTCGCCATCGCGAATTCCTGTGGCAGGAGGGTCACACCATCCATGCAACCGCAGAGGAGGCAAAGGAGTTTACCGAGACGATGCTCAACGTCTATGCGGACTTCTGCGAAAACGTTCTTGCTATGCCGGTTACCCGCGGCCAGAAGACTGAGAAGGAAAAATTTAAAGGCGCTGAGGCAACATATACCATCGAGTGCATGATGCATGACAGAAAGGCTCTGCAGGCGGGAACCTCGCATTACTTTGGCGACGGTTTTGCAAAGGCGTTTGAGATAGAGTTTGCCGATAAAAACAATAAGAAAACAAATCCGTTTGAAACCTCATGGGGTGTTTCCACACGTCTCATAGGCGGCATTATCATGACCCACGGTGACAATAACGGCCTTGTTCTTCCACCGAAGATTGCACCCATTCAGGCGGTTATAATTCCGATAGCGGCTCACAAGGGCGGCGTGCTTGAAGCGGCAGACGAGCTTCTCGCAACGCTTAAAAATGCAGACATCCGCGTAAAATGCGATACGTCTGATAACAGCGCAGGCTGGAAGTTTGCCGAATATGAGATGAAGGGCGTTCCGGTCCGTATAGAGCTCGGACCGCGTGACCTTGAAGCTGGTCAGTGCGTAATCGTTTCGCGCGTAACACGTGAAAAGAAAGTCGTAGCTCTCTCGAATATTGTCGAGGAAGTAAAAGCGGCTATGGAAGAAATTCATGAAGCCCTTTACCAGAAAGCTCTTAAAAACCGTGAGGAGCACACCTATACAGCACATACGCTTGATGAGATGAAGCAGATTGCCTCCGAAAAGAGCGGCTTCGTAAAAGCTATGTGGTGCGGTGATTTGGATTGCGAGCTCAAAGTAAAGGAAGAAGCGGGAATGTCTTCCCGTTGCATCCCGTATGAGCAGGAGCAGATTTCCGATAAGTGTGCATGTTGCGGAAAGCCTGCAAAGCACATGGTATATTGGGGGGTAGCGTATTAATGCAAGGTTCTATGGTAAACAGCGTACCCACACTGCGCCAGCAGCTTACTGCAATTGTATCCGAAGCGTTTGAAGCTTGCGGCTACGATGCAGCACTCGGCGGAGTAACCGTGTCAAACAGACCGGACCTGTGCCAGTTCCAGTGCAACGGCGCACTTGCCGCGGCAAAGCAATATCGCAAAAATCCTGCGATGATTGCAAAGGAAGTAGTGGAAAAATTAGAAGGCGATGCACGCTTTGAAAAAGTCGAGTTCGCACCGCCGGGATTTATAAATATAACACTTAGCGATGCTTTTCTCTGCGATGCCATAAAGGCGATGGCATCCGATGCGCGCTTTTTGCTTCCCAAGGCAGAAAAAGCGGAAACCATAGTCGTCGATTACGGCGGACCCAACGTGGCAAAGCCGCTTCATATTGGGCATCTGCGTACCGCGATAATAGGCGAGTCACTCAAACGCCTTGCGCGCTTTTTGGGGCATGAGGTGATAGGCGATGTGCATCTGGGCGACTGGGGTCTCCAAATGGGTCTTATTATCGCAGAGCTTCAGGACAGGCAGCCTGACCTCGTTTACTTTGATGAAAGCTACACGGGCGAGTATCCCGCCGAACCACCGGTCAGCATTGACGATTTAAACAGCCTTTATCCGGACGCGAGCAAACGCTCAAAAGAGGATGAGGAGTTTAAAAAAGTTGCGCAGGCTGCAACGCATGACCTGCAGAGCGGACGCCGCGGATATGTCGCGTTGTGGAAGCACTTTTTAAATGTATCTGTTTCGGATTTAAAAAAGAGCTATGCACGCCTTAATGTAGATTTTGATGAATGGCTGGGCGAAAGCGATGCCGCGCCGTATGTTGAGGACATGTTAAAGGATATGGCAGAGCGCAAGCTTACATATTTAAGCGATGGCGCGCTTATTATGGACGTTGCACTGCCGGAGGACGATGAGCCTGTGCCGCCGATTATAATAAGTAAGACCGACGGCTCTCAGCTCTACGGAACTACCGACCTTGCAACAATAGTCCAGCGCGTGAAGGACTTTAACCCTGACCGCATGTGGTATGTTGTTGATAACCGTCAGGCAATGCACTTTAAGCAGGTGTTCCGCGCCGCACGCAAAGCAGAGCTCATTGGTGAGAATGTTGAGATGCTACATGTCGGCTTCGGCACAATGAACGGCTCGGACGGCAAACCTTATAAAACACGCGACGGCGGAGTAATGCGGCTGTCAGACCTCATTGAGCTGGTTTATTCGGGCGCACGCAAGAAAATGCAGGAGTCGGAAACCACAGCGGAGATGACCGAGGCTGAGGCGCACGAAATCGCAGAAAAGGTCGGAATTGCTGCCCTTAAGTTCGGTGACCTTATAAACCACCGCACAAAGGACTATGTATTTGATTTAGACCGCTTCCTCTCATCCGAGGGAAAGACGGGTCCGTACCTGCAGTATAGTGCTGTGCGTATAAGCTCGGTTCTCAAAAAAGCCGAGGAACAGTCCATCGCATTGGGCGAGATTATCCCGCCGTCATCCGAAACCGAGCGCTCTCTTATGCTCAAGCTCTTGAGCGTGGGGGATACGATGCTCCGCGCATTCGATGACCAGGCACCAAACTGCATTTGTGAGGCACTCTTTGATATTGCGGGACTCTTTAACCGCTTCTATTATGAGAATAAGATACTTACAAATGATGATGCGTCAGTGCGCGCTTCGTGGCTGTCACTCTTAAAGCTTACGCAGGGAATGCTCTCGCTTTTGCTTGAACTCCTTGCAACAGATGTCCCCGAGAAAATGTAATAGAATATAAAAAACGGTGTCTTGAGAAAGACACCGTTTTTTTAATCTGCAATTTCAAAAAAGCGTTTTCCGTTTTCGGTTGTTATACGACCGAGCTCATCAACGGGCATTTCAAGGTATTCGGAAAACTTTTCTGCAATATTCGGAATGTACGCGGGAGAATTGCGCCGTCCGCGGTACGGCACCGGCGTAAGATATGGACAATCCGTTTCGAGCATTAGCCGGTCAATCGGCATTCTGCGTATAACCTCCGGCGCAGTCTTCGCGTTTGCAAACGTAGCCGAGCCACCGAAGGACATATAGAACCCTAAATTGGTTATCTCTTTAGCGTATTCAACGCTTCCGGAGAAACAGTGGTATACAACCTTTAAATCCGAGAAATCCCGCAGTATGTTAAGGCAATCTTCGTGTGCCTCGCGGTCATGGATAATAACCGGCATTTTAAGCTCGCGCGCAAGCATAAGCTGGTCGCGAAAGCGTGCCTTCTGTACGTCGCGCGGTGAGAAATCGTAGTGATAGTCAAGTCCTATTTCACCTATTGCCTGTATTTTCGCCTGTTTTGCCAGATTGCGTATAGTATCCAAATCCGCATCTGCCATCTCGTCGGCAGAATGCGGGTGTACGCCGACTGCACCATATATAAAATCCCAATTGCGCGTAAGCTCAAGCGTGGTATAACACGACTGCATATCGCATGCGGCGTTTAATACCAGAGATATTCCGCTGTCTTTTAACGATGCAATTACCTCATTACGGTCATCGTCAAAGCGTTTATTATCCAAATGTGCATGAGTGTCAAAAAACATGTTGAGTCCTCCTTGTATGCTCATCTAAGTATAGCACACTTGAAGCTTTTATGCACTAAAATATTACAGTTTGGTTTCAATTTTAAAAAGGGTATTGCTTTTTTATTCGGATGCGGTTAAACTGTCCGCGAAAAAGGTGCTTGCGCGGAGATTGGGATAAAAGCTTTCACGTATGGTTTTTATCGTATTCCCGTGGCAGAGGACTTTACCGTGCTCACGCAAATGTGCATATCTTAGCTTTGGATTGGGCTCGATGTATGCGTACTCACTCAAAAGTTCCGCAGTAATATGTTCATCAGAGCTGTGTATCGCAAGATAGTATGCGCGCTTGTAGGATATGAGAGTAGCGGGAAGTCTGTCATGCAGATGCGGCACCGCGCTTATCAGATGTTCAAAATCCTCAAATAGGCAGAGAAGTTCTATATCGTCAGGCTCTTTGACGATGCGTGCAAAAATAAGTACTGCCTGACCGTTTATGTATGTTTCAACGTCAATTGCTCCCTCGGTCTTGAGCCCAAGCTCGGAAAAGCTTTGGCGTATTATGTCTGCAGTGCCTTGACTGTTGATGGATTGAGCGCAGATTCCCCTTGAGCTTAACTCTTCTAAATTTGTAACAAGTGCAATGCTTGTTGCACAAATGGCTTGTATTTTCATTTTCTCCCCTCCGAATTAAATTAACTCTATCTCTATTATAAAGCTTTTAACAGATTAAAAAAATGCAAAAAGATTTCCAGTGGTGGAGGTATAGAGTATGTGTGCAAAATACGACGCATGCGCACGCATCAGACTAAGTCAGGGGGACACTTGAACATCCAAGTAAGGTTTTCAGAATTATAATGGTGATTATGCAGTGACATGGTATTTCACTACCCGGATGGATATGGGCCTTATGGGTATATGGCTTGCGGTTGCAGGTGAGTGGATAACCAGAATAATTTTCATACTTTCTCGTGCAATGTCAAAAAAATGGGAGAAGCAGGAACGAGTGTGATTTTTCATGTATTATATTCGCGGAAATCTTGACATTTGCGCGGAAATGTTATAAAATTTACCCTGTAGCCGTGTGAAGTTGAATACATTTGCTCGGCATGGGGCGTAATGCCCGTTAAGGGCTGCAGTCGATGAGGTGTTGACCTTCGTCCCGCCACTGTGGGACGAAGGTTTTTGCATGTCGGCACCCGATATAATCCTAAGAAAAGGCGGATGAACAAATGGAAAAAATAACAG
>JAZTXE010000028.1:0-17592 GCA_045636205.1 Eubacteriales bacterium | reverse complement strand
GCTGAAAGTCTTTTCAACTACTGCACCGGTGATAATATTGCGGATTTTAGTTCTGACAAAAGCCGCACCCTTACCGGGTTTTACGTGCTGGAACTCAATAATCTGGAAGACCTGACCTTCCATGTCAAAGGTAACGCCATTTCTGAAATCGCCTGCGGAAATCATCTATTTTTTCCTCCATTGATAGAATTTTCTTCACGTGTATATATATTGTACCCTATTATCTCAAATTTTGCAAGTATAAATCTAAAATTTCGCCAAAGCTTCCAAAGCGAGTAGATAGCTCATCTTTCCAAATCCGCATATTACACCTATACACACCGGTGAAAGATATGACTTATGCCGAAATTCCTCACGCGTGTGAACATTGGAAAGATGCACCTCAACGCACGGCAAACGCACAGCTTTTATCGCATCGTGAATTGCAATGCTGTAGTGCGTATATGCACCTGCATTTATAACTATTCCGTCATACACCCCACGCGCCGCGTGAATCTGGTCAATAAGGTCACCTTCGTGGTTTGACTGGTATGCCGAAATTTCAACTCCGAGTTCCTTAGCTTTGACCTCGCAGTCGGCAATTATTTTATCAAGGGTTTCTTCGCCGTATATCTGCGTTTCACGCGAACCGAGCAAATTAAGGTTTGGTCCGTTTAAAATAAGAATTTTTTTCATATCTGTCCCTCCATCGCCTTAACCTTGAGAAATTTTTCATAACTTTCTTTCATTGTCTTTGCATCCTCCGCTTGAGTTCCCGCGCTTTCGCAAATTATTACAGGCGAGTATCCACGCTCTGCCAAGAGTTCTCCAAGCGACTCAAACTCCGGTCCGTAAATTTCATCCTTAAAAGTCAAATGCCTGACTTCCCCGGATTTTTCAGTAAACTCAATTTTTGAGAAATGTCCGTGAAAACGACTTGCGCGCTCAAATCCGAGTTCTCTTTCCATGCAATCGAGAACAACCGCATAGTCCTGCTTACTTTTGAGTATCCCATTATTTCTTGAATTATAGTGACCAAAATCAATGCACGGTATAAGCCTTTTATCCACCTTGCAAAGCTCCATAACTTCCTCAAGTGTTCCGAGCTGATTTCTTACCCCCATGAGCTCCGGGCAAATAATAATATCTCCGTATCCGGCATCATCGCAAGCTTTAACCACCATACTCAATGTCTCACATGCAATTTCCAGTGCCACGTGCCGCTCGCGCTTCATAAGTGAACCGCTGTGCACAACTATTCGCTCTGCCCCCATTGCACGTGCCGCCGCACAACTCTGCAGTACGTATCCGATGGTCTTTTCCCGACGCTCGACCTCAGGGTTTGCAAGGTTTGTAAAATACGGCGCATGTATTGACAGTGCCACATCATATAAACGTGCCTTTTCTCCCAATTCCTTTGCGGTATCTTCTCCGATGGTAACACCGCGACCGCATTGATACTCAAACGCGTTAAGACCCATACTATTAAGCCACTGCGGCATTTCAACCGATGAAGTATAGCCTTGGGCTGTAAAGCTCTCCGACTGTCCTGCCGGACCAAATCTGGCTTTCATCACTTTTTAATACTCCTTTTCCAACGCGGCTTTATTGACCTGACTTTAAGCATCACAATCCCGCTAAACCGCGCACCTAAAACATCCGTAGAAATCTTATCCCCGAGCATGGCAACATTTTTCTTCTCACAGCCAAGCCTCTCAATCGCATGCAAAATAGTCTTACTGCGCGGCTTTCCGCTTTTCCAATAGTATTCTACCACGTCCAGGTTATTACAGAATTTCTCAACACGCTCTTTTCTGTTATTCGATACAATCGCTATTTTGATACCCGCGCTATGTAAGTTATCAAACCAACCTATAATTTCAGGTGTGGGAACAGGGGTATCATAATCAGCTATTGTATTATCTAAATCCGCTACCAGAGCTTTGATTTCCAAATCCTCAAGAAACTGTGGCGTTATATCAAATATATTATCAAAACGATAATCCGGGCGAAAAAACTTTTTCATCAAAAGACCGTCCTATTCTATTTTCGCATATTCGAAAATCAGATTACATATGATTAATTATACCACTATTACACCGCTTAAACAAGTGGGAGGATTGTTTTAGAATGAAAACTTATTTAACAGTTACACCTACAGACCGAATTGACCTGACCGATGTTCCGTTCAAAGCCGCACATATGGCATATAAAATACGCTCACTCCATTTGATGCGTGGACGAATCTCCTCAAATGCGCGCTCCGGTATGATGGTCATAACCGATATTGACACCTCACCCGCAGAAGGCTCGTTTAAATCCCTTGCCGCGGAAATATACAACGAATGCCTTCGGCGCAATTTCGACGGAGCGATATTGGATTTTGACGCAAAACCAACCGCCCACACCTCGCCTTTTGCAACAAAGCTGTGTGAAGAACTAAGCAAATTAAAAATCCCGATATATGTACCATACCTCTACTCCGTGTTCTGCCCTGACGCAAACTACATAGTCTCAAGTTCAATATCCGGCGGTTCACTCCGAGAGCATTTAGACCAGCTTTCAGATATTCATGGCAGCACAAGACTTGTGCTTGAATGTGAGCGCATTGCAATGGATTTTCTGATGCCCTCAGCATCAAGCGAAGGCAAGCATCTATCTCGTGAAGAACTAAACTCTCTGCTGCAAAACACTCAAGCTCAGACCTTTTATTCACCAGAACTGTGCACCAATTATTTTACTTACACTGACCATACGAGCAAAACGCATTTTGTTATTTTTGATAATGCCCATTCACTTACTGACAAGCTCCGCTTAGCTCAGACACTTGGTTTCCAAGCCGCATTCCTTCTATATCCCGAGATTGATGACATATATACGGAAATCTCTTCCTATCTTTCATAAAAACTTAAAAAGCCTGAACGACTGACGTCGCCCAGGCTTTTAATATTAAAACTATTCTGTTTTTTCAAAACGCTCACAGCAGACATCAACTGCTTCTTTTGCAGAAACCTCAGGTGCCTCATGTGTCACATCCCCGAGCCCGGTGGTCTCGGAAAACAAGACGTTAGCCTTAGTTGCATTTACTGCATCTGTAGGAATTATAATCTTTGCTGCCTTTCCGTCTGCCATTTTGACAAGTGCTTCATATTTCTTAAGCTCAAGCACCGCCGCGTCCGCGCAAGCTTCTTTCAATGCGCGCAGTCCGTCAGCCTCTGCTTTCTTGGATAAGAAAATAGCACGTGCTTCACCCTCAGCTCTGGCAATACGCGCATCGCGTTCACCTTCTGCGGCAAGTATCATAGCTTGCTTATCGCCTTCCGCACGCGTTATTGCCGCAGCCTTATGCCCTTCTGCCTGAAGCAGTGTTTCACGGCGGTCACGCTCGGCTTTCATCTGCTTTTCCATTGCATTTTGTATCTCAGTCGGCGGAATAATATTCTTAAGTTCTACTCGACTTACCTTTATGCCCCACTGGTCGGTAGCCTCATCTAAAATAGATGTCATCTTTCCGTTTATCGTATCACGTGAAGTCAATGTTCCGTCAAGCTCAAGTTCACCAACCAAGTTACGCAACGTAGTTGCAGTAAGGTTTTCAAGTGCAGAAATCGGGTTTACCGCACCGTAGGCATAAAGCTTTGCATCATATATGCGGAAATAAACAACCGTATCTATCTGCATTGTTACATTATCCTTAGTTATAACCGGCTGAGGCGGCGAGTCCATCACCTGCTCTTTAAGAGTTATCCTCTTTGCCACTCTCTCAAGAAGCGGAATTTTAATGTGAATTCCCGCGCTCCACGTAGTCTGATACTTTCCAAGAAATTCTATAACATACTCCGTAGCCTGAGGCACAATGCGTATGTTTGCGATTATAATTGCCGAAACAATAACAATCATCGAAATTACAAAAATTGTCATAAAAAATCCTCCTTTGTTTCAGGGCTCGCATCTCCACCCTTCTTTGACATTATTTTAACACACTTTGTCGTATTACGTCAATAAAAACACTTTGTTTTCACACTGAAATTCCAAAACATTCCGTGCTTATTCAGGCTTTGAAAGTCCGTGCATAAAACCGTTAATGCGCGGCGAGCAAACATCTCCGCCTATGAGTTTGTTTTTATATATTAAAATATTTGCTATTATGTCCGATTCACCCGTGGGATAATTTGTAATTTGATAACTGTAACGCATTGCTCGTTTACCCGCATATTTCTTTAAATCCATCCCTTGTCCGAGCTGTATCTCATTGTATTTTTCATACACATCGTCAAATTCCTCAGGAATCTGAACCTCCATAAATTCAATCGGCTCTTCACTTACTTGCCATCCGTAACTTTCAAGAAGCCGCACTCTGTCCTCCGGCGTTTTTACACTTTCAATCTTTATCTCCGCATCCGCCTTTGCATTGACAGTATCAGCAACATCCGCACCTCCAAAATCACCTTTTAGAAGTATAACCGCGCATATCACAAGCCCGGCGGTAATAATTCCGCAAATAAGTTTCTTTTTACTGAGTTTCGCTGTCATTATCAGCATATTTTATTCTCCTTCCGTCAAACGGTAAATCTTTTATTACAACTTTATTCGCTACCCCTTGAAATTATGATAAAATTAACACTTTAAACCGCGGAAAATATTGACGCAAAGCGCCTTAAGTGATATGATAATAAGGAATATTCTTTTTTATATAGTAGATTTTGTATTTTAGGACTGGAGAATAATATGTGGATTGCAGACGGATGGAAAGATTATGAGGTTTTGGATTGCTCAAGCGGTGAAAAACTTGAGCGTTGGGGGGATTATTATCTGGTACGCCCGGACCCGCAGGCAATATGGGAAACCGAGCGCAAAAACAAAAAATGGTTTAATCCCGACGCATCATACCTGCGCTCATCTACCGGCGGCGGTCATTGGATAAAAAGCAAACTCCCGGCTTTCTGGCAAATTTCATACCGTTCACTTACCTTCCAGGTAAAACCCATGAATTTTAAGCACACGGGTCTCTTTCCCGAGCAAGCCGCAAACTGGGATTTCATCATGAAGGCTATATCAAAAGCCGGAAGACCGATAAATGTTTTAAACCTTTTTGCCTACACTGGCGGTGCAACGGTTGCAGCAGCATATGCAGGCGCATCCGTGTGCCATGTTGACGCAGCTAAAGGCATGGTAAACTGGGCTCGTGAAAATGCAGCAGCAAGCGGTCTTGAAGGTGCACCTATCCGCTGGATAGTGGACGACTGTGCGAAGTTTGTAGAGCGCGAAATTCGCCGTGGCAGAAAGTATGACGCAATAATAATGGATCCACCCTCTTACGGCCGCGGTCCGTCAGGAGAAATTTGGAAGCTTGAAGAAAATCTTTTCCCATTTGTAAAACTGTGCAGTAACGTGCTCAGCGATGACCCGCTTTTTGTCCTCATCAATTCATACACGACCGGTCTTGCCCCGTCGGTTCTCCGTTATATAGCCGAGTCTCTGTTTACTCCGCGCTTCGGTGGTGTATGCGTAAGTCGCGAACTCGGTTTACCCGTTACCGAAAGCGGGCTTTATCTCCCTGCAGGCGCCACCGCCCGTTGGTATACCGGAGACCCATCCGACCTTTGAAAGGAAAATCTTTTAACATGTCATACTCTGAAACCATGATTGAAACCTCAGCTCTGGAATTTTCATATCAGCATTCATCAGATGAGCCAAAGCTTGTCCTCGGTGGCGTTGATTTAAAGGTTCCTCGCGGTCAGTTTTTGACTATTTTGGGACATAACGGTTCCGGAAAATCAACTTTGGCAAAACATCTAAACGGCATCCTTCTCCCCTCCGGTGGAAAGGTTTATATAGCAGGTATGGATACTTCCGATGAAGAACTTCTTTTTTCCATTCGCCGCCGTTGCGGAATGGTTTTCCAGAATCCGGACAATCAGATAGTAGCAACAATAACCGAAGAGGACGTAGCATTCGGTCCTGAAAACTTAGGTATTCCGCAACCTGAAATACGTGAGCGTGTGGACGAAGCCTTAAAAACCGTCGGCATGTACGATTACCGCGCTCAAGCACCGCACATGCTATCCGGTGGTCAGAAACAGCGTGTAGCTATTGCAGGAATAATAGCCATGCGCCCGGAATGCATTGTCCTTGATGAGCCGACCGCAATGCTCGACCCATCCGGAAGACGTGATGTTTTAAATACCATTCATTCTCTGAACCGCGAGTATAACATGACGATAGTTCTTATAACGCATCACATGGAAGAAGCAGTTGATTCTGACCGTGTTATTGTTATGGACAAAGGAAAAATAGCGCTTGACGGAACTCCTAAGGAAATTTTTGTACAAGTAGGAAAATTAAGAGAACTCGGACTCACAGTCCCTCAAACCGTAGAGCTTTTATACGCCTTAAGGCGCGCAGGTCTTGATGTATCTTTGGACGCACTCTCTTCTTCCGACTGCGCAAACGAAATTTTAAAAGCATTGAGTAACTAAACAGGAGGTTTACCAATATTGGAAACCATTATCCGGATAAAGAATTTATCACACATATACAGTCCGAGCACGCCTTTTGAACAGGTGGCTCTTGACGATATAAACCTTGATATACACAAAGGTGAAATTCTCGGCATAATCGGTCATACCGGTTCGGGCAAATCCACCTTTATTCAGCATTTAAACGGACTGCTCAAGCCCTCCTCAGGCGAAATACTCTATAACGGCGAAGACATCCATAAATCCAAAGACTTTATGCGTTTTGTCCGCTTCAATGTAGGTCTGGTTTTTCAGTACCCTGAATACCAACTCTTTGAAGAAACAGTGTATAAGGACATCGCTTTCGGACCGGCAAACATGAAGCTTTCGGAAGATGAAATCAAAGAGCGCGTTATAGAAGCATGCCTTATGGTCGGACTTGACTTATCCCTTTTGGACAAGTCCCCATTTGAGCTATCAGGCGGACAAAAACGCCGAGTAGCAATCGCAGGCGTTATCGCGATGCGCCCACGCGTTCTTATCCTCGACGAACCTACTGCAGGTCTTGACCCGCGCGGTCGCGATGATATTTTGACCCACATGAAAGCGTATAACAACGAAACCGGTGCCACCGTCATATTCGTAACCCACAGCATGGAGGATATTGCAATGACGGTTGACCGGCTAATCGTTATGGAAAAAGGAAAACTCCTGATGACCGGAACTCCGGGTGAAATATTCACCAAAGCCGATGAACTTAAACGTGCAGGGCTTACCGTCCCGCAGGTTACTCAGGTCATGACCAAATTAAAGCTTGCCGGGCTTCCGATAAAAAGCGGAATATATACCGTGGACGATGCACTAAATGAGCTTCTTCCCTTGATGAAAGGAGGCGCTCCGCGTGCTTAACAACATTTCTTTAGGTCAGTTTTTCCCGGGCAACTCCGCAATTCATCGCATGGATCCGCGCATTAAGCTTATTTTGACATTCGCTTATATAATAATCCTTTTCTGCTGTAAAGGTCCTATACCTTATATTATTTCAGCAACTCTTTTACTCACCGTGGTATATATATCCAAAATAAGCTTGAAAATTATTTTAAAAAGCGTAAAACCTGTGATTATTCTTTTGCTTATAACCACAATTTTTAATGTTTTCTATACGACCGGCGGCATAGTTCTTTTCCACTTAGGATTTATAACCGTGACAAGCCACGGTATCATCTCTGCCGCATACATGGTAGTGAGAATAATTCTTCTTATAATCGGAACTTTTGTTATGCTCACTTATACAACCTCTCCGATTATGCTCACAGACGGCTTGGAGTCTGTACTCTCTCCGCTTAAGCGCATCCATGTACCGGTTCACGAGCTTGCGATGATGATGACCATCGCATTGCGTTTTATCCCAACTTTGATTGAGGAGACAAACAAAATAATTGCAGCTCAGGCATCACGCGGCGCAGATTTTGATTCGGGAAATATCTTTGCACGTGCTAAAGCCCTTGTACCTATTTTAGTCCCCCTTTTCGTAAGTGCATTCCGCCGCGCCGAAGATTTGGCAACAGCAATGGAGTGCCGTTGCTATCGTGGCGATGTCGGGCGCACCCGTATGAAAATCCTTAAAATCTCGGCAACAGACGTTGTTTCGCTTTTAATAGGCATATTATGCTTTGGAGCTATGCTCATCTTTTCATATATCTTCCCTATCGGGGTTGTAATTTAAGAGGTAATCATGCGCCAGATTGTTTTGATTCTACGCTATGACGGTTCCAACTATCACGGTTGGCAAATCCAATCCAATGCAAAAACAGTTCAGGGAACCGTTCAGGCTACCATATCTCAAATAACGCAGGAGGATGTTCATCTTATCGGCTGCGGAAGAACCGATACAGGAGTTCATGCCCATATTTATGTGGCAAGCTTCTTGTCCTCTTCTTCCATTCCAACTGAGCGCATCCCAATTGCGCTAAACAGTCTTCTTCCTGATGATATCGCAGTTTTAGACGCAGTAGAAGCCCCTATTTCATTCCATCCAATACGCTCATGTGTAAAAAAAGAGTATACATACACCATATATACTCACCAAATTCACGACCCGTTTTTACATGGGCACGCCTTGCACATGACGCGCAAATTAAATATTGAAAAGATGGAGCGTGCCGCAGCTCACTTTATTGGCACTCACGATTTTGCATCAATGCGCTCACTCGGCACCGAGGTATCCTCTACCGTGCGCACGGTATTTAATTATGATGTTATCTCAAATGATGGCATCGTGCAATTAATCGCACGCGCTGACGGTTTTCTTTACAATATGGCACGCACAATGGCTGGAACACTCCTCGATGTGGGGTTTGGGAAAATAGACCCCAACGAACTCCCCCATATATTAAAAAGCGGCGACCGTAGTCTTGCAGGCCCCACAGCTCCGGCTTGCGGGCTTGCCCTTACACGTCTGTGGTATGATGATTTTGAGAAACTAAAGGAGATTGCATATGTCCCGAAAAAAAATTTCTGAAAAAAAAGGGCGCCTTTCAAAACGCTTTATATTATTTTTCTTTATCTTAACGGCAGTATGTCTCTTCGTTCTTTACGCTACTCAAACCGGCGGCATATCTTTGAGCAACGTTATCAGCACGATAGGCTCCGGAATTTCAGGAAACGCAGAGGGCACAAGTATATCGTTTGACAGTAATGACAGCAACCGATTCCACTTATCTAAAAACGGTTTATTCGTCCTGGCTCCCGATGGTCTACGCGTATATGATATGTCAGGCAAGGAAAAAAACTTTACTCCCCTTGCTTACCGAAACCCCTCCGTTTCAGCATCATCCAGAGTCTCTGCAATTTTTGACCGCGGCAGCACATCTTTTTTTATAACTGACGGAAACAAAGTTTTGCTTGATGCTAAAGCTCCTGCGCCGATTATTTCTATGAACATGAACCGAACTGGCGCATTTTCTCTGATAACAAGCGGCCCGGATTGCAAAAGCCTGGTCACTGTATATAGCAGCAATTGCAAAGAAATATACAAGTTATATTCAACTGATGAATACGTAGCCTCCGCCGCAATTTCTACCGATTGCAAAAAAATGGTTACCCTCTCCTTTTCCGCAAAAGAAGGACAGTTCGAAGGCAAGCTTTTCTTTTACAGATTAGACGAAGAATCCCCCTATAATACCATAACCCTTCCGGACGTAATGCCTCTTGATGCGGCATTTAACGACACAGATGATTTGACGGTAATCTGCGAGGATAGATTCATAAGATATTCTTCCTCCGGCGAAGTCAAAGAAGAAATCCCCTTTAATTCCGCAATGCTTATGTTCACGGCAACCGGCTCTCATAAATTTTCAGCTTTTATTCTTGACAAGCGAAATACGGACGGTTTCTTCGAACTTATATCATCACAAAGGAATACCGATAAATATTCAAGCATACAGTTTTCTGAAGAAGTTTTATCGCTCTCATCTGCCGGAAACTACCTGGCAGTCCAATTCTTTGACCGTGTGACGGTATATAAATCCGATTTGACGGAATTCCACTCTTTTGAAATTCCGCCCGGAACACGTTCAACATTGGTTCGTGAGGACGGCTCGGTTCTTCTCATCGGCATAAACCAAGCAAATCTTCTCGTACCTTAATTAAAATCAGATTGGAGATGCAAAATTTGCAAAATGTTAATTTTTCTTTTTCACTGATTTCAGATATAATAGTAGTATTATTACTGATTCTTTTCGCCTTTTTAGGTCGCAGACGCGGATTGGTTAAGATGGTCTCAGGAGTCCTCGTACTCGTCCTTGCAATGACCGCAGCAGGTATGCTCTCAAAATGGACAACCCCTTATATTTCCTCTGCGTTCGTCGAACCAAAAGTCGAAGAATTACTGATGCCTGAATTTGAAACACCGCAGGCAGAAAACACCCCGGATACACAAGAAGATGATATCTCCTCATCCCTCCTTTTAAAGATTGGTCTATCATCATCCGAATCACTTGAAACTGCCATAGCAGATATAAAGCAGAGTGCTGCAGAATCAGTTCAGGGTGCGGTTTCCTCTCTCTCCTCGTCTGTTTCAGTAAAAGCCACGTACACAATAAGCTTTATAATTTATTTTATTATTTGTCTTTTGATTTTTTCCCTGCTTGCACGCGTACTCAATTTTGCCGCAAAGCTTCCGGTTATCAATTTCTTTAACCGTACCGGTGGGTTTATAATCGGAGCTGTTTGGGGATACCTTGTAATATTGGTAGCAGCTTCACTACTTATGAAATTTAAAATACTTATCACCCCCGAAATTTGCGAGCAAACAGTTGTTCTCAATTTTATTTTAACGAAAAATCCGCTCTCTCTTCTACCTATATGGAATTGAGAATGAGCGTAAAACAATTTCCGTTTCAGTTAGGAATGATGTGTAAATGAACGTACCAAATCTACTGTCACTATTTCGTATGGCGTTGGTCCCCTGCTTTGTCTTCGCCTTTTTCTCAGGGCATCCTCATGCCATGCTTCACTCAGCCGGAATATACGCATTGGCAGGTATTACCGATGTTCTTGACGGAATAATAGCAAGAAAATTCAATCTCATCACAAAACTGGGAAAAATTCTCGACCCACTTGCAGATAAGATGATGACGATAACCGTCTTCATCTGCATAACCATCCGAGGAATAATTCCGTGGTGGATGATAATTCTCATATTTGCAAAGGACCTTCTTCTCGTCATCGGAGGAGCAAAGCTTTATCATGAAATTTCATCGGTATTTGCAGCAAACTCAATGGGTAAAGCAACTACTGTAATCTTAGTTACCGGCGGAATTCTTATTATGATTTTTGAAAACAAGATACCGCCCCTTGCAAAAAACATATTCATCTGGATCGCTATAATAATGTCATTTTTGGCATTTGCAAGTTACTTGTACCAGTATATTCATTTTAAACGCACTCACGATATGTCAAAGCTGTAAAACAGCAATTTTCTATAACCGCCCGGTCAGGGCAACAAGGAGGACACTATGCAACCAACTATTTGCAGCAGATGCAAAAAAAATCCCGCAGTGATTTTTATAACAAAAATGGAAGGCGATAAATCCACCAGCGAAGGCCTTTGTCTTAAATGTGCACGCGAACTCAATTTAAAACCTGTCTCCGACTTTATGGATAAAATGGGTATTTCAGACGAAGAGTTAGACGCAATGACAAATGAAATGCTCAGCATGTTCGGTGACATGGAAGGAAATGAGCTTGCCGCTTTTGCAAACCCCGACGGAATTGATGACTCAGACCCGGACGGCCATACCGCTACATTTCCTTTCCTCAACAAGCTTTTCGGCGCAATGGGACCAAATCAAATGCCCCCTTTCCCTCAGGACGGAAGCAATGCTCATGCAGGCAACGAAAAAGACCGCCGTGCAGGAAAAGAAAAGAAGGATAACAAGCGCAAATCCCTTGAAAATTATTGTATTTCCCTCACTGAGCGCGCCAAATCAGGAAAACTCGACAAAATAGTCGGGCGTGACTCTGAAATAGAGCGCGTTATCCAGATTTTAAACCGCCGCCAAAAAAACAATCCCTGCCTGATAGGTGAACCCGGCGTCGGAAAAACCGCTATTGCCGAAGGTCTTGCCCTTCGTATGAGCGAAGGAAATGTTCCCGATAAACTGCTTGACAAAGAAGTATACCTTTTAGACCTTACTTCGCTTGTAGCTGGAACGCAGTTCCGTGGTCAGTTTGAAAGCCGCATGAAAGGGCTTATAGACGAAATTAAAAAGCTCGGAAACATAATACTCGTCATCGACGAAGTTCACAATATAGTCGGCGCAGGAGACGCCGAAGGCTCAATGAACGCAGCTAACATCTTAAAACCTGCCCTCTCCCGCGGTGAAATTCAGGTAATAGGCGCAACAACCTTCACCGAGTACCGTAAGCACATTGAGAAGGACAGCGCGCTTGAGCGCCGCTTCCAATCGGTTATCGTAAATGAACCTTCAATAGAAGAAACAGTTGACATCATTCTGGGAATTTCCCACTATTACGAAAATTTCCACGGCGTACGCATCCCCGAAAATATCGCTCGCCTCGCGGTTACCCTGTCAGAGCGTTATATAACTGACAGATACCTTCCTGACAAAGCAATTGATTTAATTGACGAAGCTTGCTCTGACCTTAACCTGACAAGCGAGCTTATTACCCAACGCGCAAAGCTTTCAAAGGAGCTGAGCAAAATTGAGGCAGAGCGCGATGAAATTATGGCAGACGAAAGCGCCGATAATTCTTTCGAGCGCCTGGCTGCATTGAAAAGCGATGAATGCCGCATTACCGCGCAGCTTGATGAACTAAATACAAAAGCTATTCCTGAACTTAAAATAGAGCATCTGGCCAAAGTTATTGAACTGTGGACAAAAATTCCTGCAGCTTCTATCCAGGAGGCTGAATTCAAACGCTTAAATGAGCTTGAGGACCGTTTGAAAACACACATTGTCGGTCAGGACGAAGCCATTTCTGCTGTTGCCGCTGCAATTAAGCGCAACCGCGTTGGTATCTCTCCGAAAAGAAAACCTGTATCCTTTATCTTCGCAGGACCTACAGGTGTCGGCAAAACCGAGCTTGTAAAGCGTTTGGCTCAGGATTTATTCAATTCTCCCGAATCCCTCATTCGCTTGGATATGTCAGAGTTCATGGAAAAGCATGCGGTAAGCCGCATCATCGGCGCACCTCCCGGATATGTAGGCTATGACGAAGCAGGTCAGCTTACGGAGAAAATACGTCGCAAGCCCTACTCCGTAATTCTCTTCGATGAGATTGAAAAGGCACATCCTGATGTTTTGAACATACTCCTTCAAATACTTGATGACGGCCGCATAACAGATGCCCAGGGACGTCAGATTAATTTTGAAAACACGGTAATTATAATGACTACAAACGCAGGGAGCCAAACAAATGAAGCAAGCGTCGGCTTCGGTCGCACTCTTTCTGAGCAAGGTAAAGCAAAAGCATTAAAAGCGCTTGAGCAATTCCTGCGCCCTGAATTCATCAACCGTATCGATGAAATAATCGCATTTAATAACCTACCCAAGGAGCACTTTAACGATATAGCAAAAATCATGCTCGGTGAATTAACAGAGGCGCTCAAAGAGAAAGGCATTAATTTCCTCTACGATGAGTCACTTGTGAATTATCTTACCGACAAGTCTTACTCTGTAAAATACGGTGCACGTAATTTACGCCGTGTTATTCAAAAAGAGCTTGAGGACAAAATTGCAAACCTGATGATAGCAAATTATGTTGCTCCGCCAACGCAAATTTCAGCTTCTGCAACAGAGGCTGACGGAGTAAAACTTTTATCCCTTTAATTATCACAAAGGAGAAACAGTTATGAAGAATCTTCTTTTTCTTTCAGTCACACTACTTGCTTTAATATGCTTCTGCGCATGCGGTGTACCTGAGCCCTACACCGGCGAGCCTATCGCTCCGTCATCCGCATCGGATTCTGAGCCGTGGCCTGAGGATACATTCTTCGCCTCCGCACCGCCCGTATGCCAAACCGTTAACAGTGTGTCGGTTAATGATGATAAAACCACCTACTCATTTAAAATAACCGATATAAGCTATGCAGACTTTGTAAAGTGGGCACAAGCTATGAAAGAGTCCGGTGTCACCCCTGTCGGCAGCGGTGAATACGGTCTTGACGGAACACCCATCGACGGAATGGCTTCCTTTAACGGTGAGACTAAACAATTTACCGTCATATCCACATGGACCGATAAATCAAGCCCCCTGCGTGTCGCAAACCATGATCTTTCAATTTCATTTATAAAAAAGAAGTAAACAAAAAAAGCTTTTGCAAAGAATTTGCAAAAGCTTTTTTGTTTAAACATGAACTAGTTGTTTTTTGCCGCTGCTATTTCACGGAGCGCAATCTTAACGGATGAATGAACAGATTCAGGCGATGTTTGGCTGCATTCTTCACCGTCAATCACGAGTTTTAAAAACGCGCGCATTTCACGCATAAATGCGGTTTCGGCAGAAATCTCAGGTACAAAGCTCTCATCAGCTTTATAAACCGTGAGTTTCCCGTCTATCATACAAACGGTCGCATTTTCAAAGTTTATAGTACATCTCTGCTCAAACGGGAAAGTCTGCGGGAGTGACCAATCCGCCGCAGATGTTACAAGCAAATCATCGTAAAAATACTGAGTAAACACAGATTCAAGCTCTGTCTTTTTCTCTGTAATCGCAGAGCGAAGAGAATTCGGCATACCAAACATCCAATTTATAAGGTCAACATCGTGAATATGCATATCAAGAATGCAACCACCACTCTGCTTGGGGTCCAATATCCAGTTATTCCACGTCCACGTAGGGGTTTGTGAATAGCGTGAAAATTCAGCGCGGTAGGCTTTACCGTATGTTCCGTTCTCAATATACTTTTTAATCTCGCAAAACGCAGGCTCAAATCTTAGGCACTGCCCTATCATAAGCTTCTTACCGCTTTTCTTTGCCGCATCAATCATATTTTGACACCCCTCATCGGTAAGTGCCATAGGTTTTTCGGAAAACACGTGCACGCCTCTCTCAAGCGCATACACAGCGACTTCTTCATGCATATATGTAGGAAGTGTTGACAGGATAAAATCCGGCTTTTCTTTTTCAATGAGCTCTTTGTAATCCTGATAAAAATTGCAGTTTGAGAAGTCCATTGAGTTGACATCAACGTCCCCAAGATTAAGCTTTACATTTTCCTTAAACGCATTCGGATCCGCACCGCAAAGCGCCTGCAAACGAATATCGCCTCTTTCCTTTTCCAACTTAAGTAAATTCGTTAAGTGGAGCTTTCCGAGTCCACCAAATCCGATTATTGCATACTTATACACATGAAATACCTCTTACTTAATGTTCTTTTTCAAATTTTCAAGCGATTTGAAAACTCTTGACATACCAGGTGTATGCGTAACTTCGATAATATAAGTTCCGTCATAACCGGTACTCCTCAAAAATTCAATAGCCTCATAGTTTGGCAATATACCGTCACCTATAGCCACGCAGTCCACCTCTTTGCCGCAGATGTTAAGTTCTCCGCCTTTTCGCTCTTTCAAGTCCTTTAAATGGACATGCACTGTCTTATCTGCAAACTTCTTGCAGGCTTTGAGCATATCATCGCCGCCAAACCAGAAGTTACCCGAATCAAACACATATTTAACCTTAGGCGCATTATTCAGAATATACTCTATGTCTGATATGTATGAAAGCGCAGTGTCGGTTTCCGAATAGTTTTCAACGGTTACCGTAACACCGTATTTTTCAGATATTTCAGAAATCCCGGCTAAGTATTCTGCGACACCTTTTAACGTATTATCTCTATCCTGATGGCAGGTATGCGGCACGGATATGAGCGGTACTCCCATAAGCAGCTTACTCCCGACCTTGGCACAATTTTCAATATCCGTTTCACTTTCCATAATCAGTTTTTTAACTTCGGCCGGATTTTTATAATCACCATGGACTATATGAAACACGGAAGTAACCTTTATTCCCGCATCATCATGAAGTTTCTTTATCGGCTCAACACCGTATGTTCTGAAGTTCTCAGCATGTACATCTGTTCCCATTATACCGGCCGATACCAGCTTTTCCATAGCAACCTCGGCACATGCTACCTCTTTTTTGTGTGTTGCTGCTATTACCTCTGCAAAAAAAGTACCGTAATTCATACAAATTCCCCTTTATCTGAATATTTGAAATATTATATAATATATGATATAATATTCAAAACATAAAATCAACACGATATCGGATATGTTTTTTATTATTTTGGATACTCTCCGGAGGTTTCTATGCTTAAAATATCAAAACTTCTATCTATAGACACATTATTTACCGCATTTACCAAAAGCTGCGAAAGCGATTTCATATTCACCGGTGAGAGACACAATTACTGGGAATTCTTATATGTTGTTGACGGTTGTGTCGGCGTTGCCGTTGAAGATAGGATATATGAACTCTCCGGAGGAAAAATAATATTTTATTATCCGATGGAATTTCACAGCATCTGGTCTGCAAACGGAACTTGCCCGAATATAATTATCTTTTCATTTGCTATGAGCGGAAACAATTTAAAACGCCTTACACAAGGTGTTTTTGATGTTGGAGAATATGAATCCAAACTTCTTACCACCGCTCTTTCATATGCAAATCATTGTATGGAATTTGATGATGAAGTAAAAAACCAGCTAACTTCAAATAAGCTCGAAGAACTTATGTTGCGCCTTCTTGAAAATCAAGTTCCTGCAACTACTCAAAAAAAGACCCTTGGAACAGAAAACTACAAAATGATAATAAGAGTAATGGAAGAAAACGTGGATAAAAATTTAAACTCAGAACAGTTGGCTGAGCTTTGCGGCTTAAGCCACCCAAACCTAAAAAAGATTTTCAAAAAATATTCGGGTATGGGTGTAATGAAGTATTATAATAACTTAAGGATTCTAAAGGCAATGGATCTGATCAAAGAAGGTAAAACCATGTCGGAAATCAGCGAAATGCTAAACTATTCAAGCCAGAATTATTTCACAGAAGCGTTTAAACGTCAGTGCGGAATAACACCTACAAAGCACAAACAATTTTGCTTAAGAGACTATTTATAACCCTTTTAAAAAACTTACAGGGCAGAGTATTTTACTCTGCCCTGTAACTATTTCATTGATTACTTTTGGTTTACAAGTACCCTTGAAAGCATTACTGCAATTTCAGCTCTTGTCGCTTTATTAAGCGGATTTATGCGTCCGTTTGAACCCGCTATAATTCCCACTTGGACCACGCTTCCAACCGCTTCTCTTGCATAGTCTGAAATCTGCGCCGCGTCTGCAAACTGACTCAGCACACTTTCATCCGCCACCTCAAGCTTTTTGCCCTGTCCCTCAAGTGCACGAGAGAGCATAAGCATCATGTCCTGACGGGTTATCTCGCCCTCCGGGTTAAACTTGTTATCCCCGACTCCGCCGACAATTCCGTTTGCCTTTGCAAGGAGAAGTTCCTTTGCGTAGTACTTATTTGTATCTACATCTGCAAAGTGCTCACTTTCCCCTTCAGTTATACCGAAGGCACGGACAAGCATTATTGCAAAGTCTGCGCGCTTGATATTCTTCGCCGGCGAGTA
>JAZTXE010000027.1:0-5543 GCA_045636205.1 Eubacteriales bacterium | reverse complement strand
GAAAAACCTTTTTCCAATTATCGCGGCTGCATATTCCTGCTCCGTATGCAATCAGGTCACCGTCTAAGCGTTCCCAACCCAGCTCAGTGAGCAGGTTCAGAGTAAGATGGGTGCTGTGGTGCTCGACAAGCTTGATGCCGTATTTATGGCAGGCAACGACCATCTTGCGGATGCACTCGTTTATCTCCTTCCAGTAGGGATAATATCCTATGCGGAAGTGAGTAAGGCTGAAGGACAGAGCGATAGTAACACCGCGCTCATGAAGCTCCTTTGCCTTATTATCCCAATCTTCCTGAGTGTAGTTAAAAATCTCTTCATCGTTATACCACAGCCAGGTATACGCTTCTGCCCATGGGTTATCCTTTAAATAATCTCTCATGGTTTTTTTCTTCCTTTCATAATCCATATCCGATAGTTTATTTCTAAAGTATATTTGTTTTCGTTGCGGATAAATAGCCTGTTTTGTTAGAAATTACTGGCAGAATGTTAGATTTATTTGAGCTTACGTGGCCATAGCGCCCCTTGGCAACAAAAAGCAGCCTTTCCTCCTGTGGAAAGGCTGCTTTTTGAGCGTGTCAAAAAATTCAACTTTCCACCTCATCAGTCTCGTTTCACTCGACAGCTTCCCCTCAAGGGGAAGCCTCAAAGCCGCGTAATTCCAAGACTTCCCCTTGAGGGGAAGGGGGCGGCGTTAGCCGTCGGATGAGGTGGCATACAAGTTCTTTGAAAGGCTGCTTTCTGACTTGTGTCGGATAATATTTAAATTAGCTTCTTAAATTTTATTTTTTACGATATTCCCTTGGGGTTTTGCCGATTATTCTTTTGAAGTGTTTGGTAAATGCAGAGGTATCAAGACAGACCGCGCGGGCAATGGTTGTTACAGTTTCTTCAGTATTGGTGAGCAGTTCGCATGCTTTGGATATGCGCAGGCGCGTCAGATACTCCTTGGGTGAAAAAGTGGTCTTTTGCTTAAAGAGCGAGTAAAAATAGCTGCGGTCTATGCCGATGCTTGCGGCAATGTCGGCAGTTTGTATTTTTTGAGAGAAATTAAGCTCAATATACCTGAGGGCCGCAGAAACGTAATAGTCTGCCGGGGTTGTTTGAGGTGTTTTCGGGGTGCGAAGCACTTCCAGAAGCTTGTGCATAAGCCTGTATGCAAGTGAGCAGCGCATAAACTCAGTGGTAAGCGGAATTTTGATAATGTCAATATGGGTGGCAATCTCCCGCAGCTCGCTTAAAAATTCCGGGCTGCTGTCCCACGGCAAAACCGGCTGCTCAGGAGAAATGCCAAGCCAGTTTAAAAAGTGTGTGGCATCTGTGCCGAGTAAGGATAAAAAGGTTATGCCGAAAGAGTTTGAACCGGGTGCGACGGATTCAGTGGTAACCGTGCCGGCGGGCAAAATATAGCACTGCCCAGGAGAGATTTCATATTGTTTGCCGTCTACAACGAGGATGCCTTTGCCCGAGGTGCAGTAACGAATAACGTTATAATCGCGAAAAAGCGGACCGATAGTTTTTTTTCTGGCGGAAAGGATATCTTGGCCGCCATGATCGACAATCAAAGCTATTGGCCGTTTCGTTTCCATAAATACTGGAAATGGGTTGACAGATATGTTTCCGGGAATCATTCACAGCACCACCTTTTGGATATAAATTATACAACATTTTGCGGGTTTATTCTAACAATTTAATCTATACTTGTCAATAGAAATATTGTAAACTGAAAGTGCATTTTAGAATGGGATTAATAATTTTGTTGAGAAGTTTGGTATTTTTGGTTATAGATGGAAATAAAACCGATTTTATGTAATGTATCAACAAAAATACCGCATAAAAAATGCGTTTATTATAAATTTGTAAATCATGTTTGTTTTAGGAGGTAAAGGTTATGAACATGAAGAGGGAGTTTAAACAGGGTTTGAAGAGGGCATTTGCTTTTGTGCTTACCGTATGTATGCTATTTAGCATCATGCCGGCAGGCGTTATTGAACAGCCGGCAGGAGTTAAGGCGAAAGCTGCACCCGGAGATGTTATTACATATAACTTCAAAAATCTCACGAATACCCAAGAAAACATTATTACAGACGCTAACGGTGACGGTGATGTTACCACTGACGGTTCTGTAAACCCTAAATTCACGAATTTTGACCATGTTACGGACGGAAACGGACAGTGGAAATATTTTGACCATAATGTGACCTACACAAAAAGCAATCAATTCTGGCAGAATTCTACATATGGCTTGCTTATGAGGACAGCAGGTGAATACAACTATTATCAGTTTCTTATTTACTTTGACAGGGACGGATATTTTTCTGTCGACGCCGACTTAGGCTATTGGTCAATGTGCGACGGTGCTACATTAAGTTTAATTCCGTGCAATGAAAATGGCGCAAATCAGGGCGCGGCTATTGAGCTCGGGAGTGTAAACACCAGAGGCAGTGACACCAGCGGTATTTGGAATGTTCCTACTCATATTGGAGAGGCTGCATTGGAAGAAGGATACTACATATTAAACATGGTATGCGGATATTCAGGTTCCAGCTACGGCAGATTTGTTATAGGCGCGCTCAGCTTTACCGAGCTTGATTATGTGCCGCCGACACCTGCTGAGGTTATCAAGTATAACTTCTTAAACCGTGACAGCGGTGGTGACGCCTACTTTATTGTAGACGGTGCGGTAAACCCTAAATTTACTAATGATGAACACATTGCCGAAGGCGAGGGAGAATGGAAATATTTCTACCATGATGCGGATAAAACGCAAGTTGCAGATAGCAAACAACAGTTTTTCCAGAGTTCCGCGTATGGCTTGTACATGAGGACGTCAGCTACCGACGCCAAATATCAGTTTCTTATTTATTTTGACGGTAATGGACGTTTTTCTGTTGATGCAAATATAGGCTACTGGTCATGGTGCCTTGCTGCCAAGTTGAGCTTAATTCCGTGTGATGAAACCGGCGCAAGTCAGGGAGTACCTATTGAACTTGGAACGATAGACGGTGCAGCGGACTCAGGCGGAGAATGGAATGTTCCCACTCACGTGGGACAGGCTTCACTGAAAAAAGGATATTATATATTAAACATATTATGTACCCGCAAGAGTTCTAATGTCAGCAGGACGGTCATCGGTTCGCTTAGCTTTACCAAGCTTAATTTGGACGTAAATGCAGAGCCACCGGCACCTGTTGCAATAGGGGAAAGCGTTATTACTGAGCTAAACATTGCCGATGTAGACGATTTGGATACTCCGGTTGAATGTACGGCGGTTTCCGCAAGAAGTGAGTTAGCAAGCTTTGCTTTAGATGAAGACGGCAATCTTAAGGTTACTGCCGGCAACACTGCGGGAGAAGAGGTTGCTGAGGTTACTTTTACGGCAAACGGAAAAACAGAAACCGTAAAGATTCCTGTTATCGTATATGACCCGGAAGACTTAACCGCGAAAACGTATGAATATAATTTCTTTAAGGCAAATGAGGGGACAATTTTAGAGGATACAATGACAAGCTATAATCAGACCTCTGCCGGGGCAACCGGAGAGCTTAGAGCAGCTGTTAAGTCATCACCGTGGAAGTTTGAGTCTTCTGAAATTGATTTTGACTATAAGTACAATCATATCCATGGGGATGATTACAGTATCCTTGTTACCAATGCGGCAGGTGCGGCTAAAGTACGTTTCTATCTGCCGTCGAGCGGTACATACCGGCTGTTTACCGTAAACAGAACTTCCGGTGATGCTACACCTGCCAGGGTGAACTTCTCACTTGCGAGAGCAGACGGAACCGGCGAATATGCAGAAAATACCGATATCGGTTCTGTTACACCGGCAAGCAGTGAATCAACATATCAGACCGAGGAATTCCAAATTGGAAACAGTTTTCTTACTCTTGAAGCGGGAGAGTATATCCTTACTTATGATATAGATGCAAGTTCCGGCAGATATTTCCTGCCTCTCGGCTTTAAGCTTAAAGGATTCGGCAAAAGTGCCGAGGTCTTTGATGATATCAAACCCGTAGCAGTTAGACGCGGCATGACAGTCGAGCATCTGGTAAAAACTCCGACCGGCAGCACAGTTGAGGATGCAAAAGTGAGCATTACAGATGACATTGCAGATGTTGCAACTGTTATTGACGGCGGTGAACTCAAGATTCGCGTTACCGGAAAGAAAAACGGTTCTGCAACTGTAGCCTATGAGGCATATATGGCTGATGGCAGCTATGGCGAAGGTAGCTTTGAGTTGTTTGTCAACCCGGGATGCGTTGTTGTTGCAAAGGATTTACGCTTTGACTATCATAAGCTCAACCGGTATCTCCATAGCGGCAATCTTGACGACTTATATAACGGCGTAGACGTAAGGGGCGTAACAGATTTCTCCATGACGACTCATGGAAGCCCTGATGAAATCAACCCGTATTCAACTGTTGAAACCGAGCCTTGGTGCTATGTAAGCGATACAGGCTCACAGCTTCGCTATGATAGCTCTGATTACGGTATGTTTTTGGATTACGAGCCGGCATCTATGGTGTTTAAAATCCACGTTGCCAATGATGGAATATACCGTCCCATAAGTGAACACCTTAAATTTGACTCCGGCGCGAAGGTTAAGGTATGGCTGGCACCTGAGGGCGCGGCATCCACCACTGCGGATGAATATTATCTGGGCGAGTTTGACACCTATTCTCAGACGATGCAGAAGAATGTGCAGCAGGCGCTGAAGATAGTCAGCCTTACTGCAGGTGATTACATCCTGACCTATAAGACAGAAGGCAAGAATGAAGCTGTTCGCAGCGAAGGCCGTTTCGGTGTTGGCGCATTTATCTTAAAAGGTATGGACACATCTACGGTTATCAATGCATCTGTTTCCGGTCCGGAGAAGATTGCCGTAGGCAGTGAGGGCGAATTCATTCTCGACGCTAAGGAGGATCTCGGCTCAGGCGAAGCTCCGGCAAGCGTTGATGTTTCCGTAAGCATGTCTAACGATATTGCGGATGCAACCATTGAGCAGAACGCGGATAAAACACAGACAAAGATTAAACTCAAAGGTACCGGGATAGGTAACACGGTTGTAAGCGTTCTTGTAACTGCAAACGGTGTTGAACAAACCGTCACATTCCCGCTCACTGTTTATGAAAGTAATACCCTTGCCACAAGTGGCACCGAGTATGCATATTCCTTCTGCGGCACAATGCTTGACGGTATGAACATCTCTGAGATTGACAGCTTCTCAAAGATGACGGACGGTTCACCTGACGAAATAAGACCGGGTAACGGAAAGACCCAGCCGTGGAAGTTTGAGTTCCAGAATACGGGGTGGTTCTTTATACCTGCGGGCGCACAGGACTCATACGGCGGATGCATAAGTTCGGGCATCGGCTCTTCGGCAGGTATCAGAATTCGTTTACCTGAAAGCGGTATATACAAACCGATTGTCCCGCTTTATAGCGGTAATCAGTGCGGAATTTTCCGCACTTACATTGCGCCGGCTGACGCAGAAAATCCGATGGACGAAAAGTACTCCGTCGGAACATGGGATGCGTATAAAC
>JAZTXE010000026.1:0-16538 GCA_045636205.1 Eubacteriales bacterium | reverse complement strand
GAGACGAGAACAGCACGGCGGCTTGCCGTAAAAAGGGTGCCGGTGGCACGCTTTTTAGTGCGCGGGGAGAGTCCCCGAAGGCCCACCAAAGCAAGAACACCTCGTCGTAAGACGGGGTGTTTTTTGTTTTGTGGCATCGTGAGGGAGACGAGAACAGCACGGCGGCTTGCCGTAAAAAGGGTGCCGGTGGCACGCTTTTTAGTGCGCGGGTAGAGTCCCTGAGGGCCCACCAAAAAAAGAGCACCGACGAAAGTCGGTGTTCTTTTTTTGTGGTTATCCCGAAGTGACGAGAACAGTAAGAACATCACTATAGCAAAAACAATCCTCTTTACTTTTACGATTTAATGTGTTAAAATATTGCTATATAAAAAAGAGGTGAGTCTAATGAGCCGCAGATTTGATGATAAAGAAGCCAAGGCTTTTTTTCGGGCAGTTATGTCAATAAATAATGAAGAAGAGTGTTGCGATTTTTTTGAGGATTTATGCACGATTAAGGAACTTCAGGCGATGATACAGCGCTATCATGTTGCGCGTATGTTAAGTCGAGGCAAGCTTTACAGTGAGATAGTCAAGGAGACAGGTGCATCTACCGCAACTATAAGCAGGGTAAATCGCTCGCTTACTTATGGAAGCGACGGATATAAGGTGATTCTTGAGAGGTGCAGTGATAAGGATGAATAGTTATACATCGCTTGCAGAATGTTATGATAAATTTACTGACGATGTAAAGTATTCTCTATGGGCAGATTATTTGACCGGATTATTCTCAAAATTTGAGGTTGAGGTAAATCAGGTGTTAGATTTAGCCTGCGGAACCGGGTCTCTATCGGTAATTTTGGCAGAGCGCGGTTATGAGGTAATAGGAACCGATATATCAGAGGAGATGCTTGCAGCTGCACAGTCAAAGGCTTGGCAGATGGAGGAAAATCCGCCTATGTTTCTTAATCAGGATATGGAGCATCTTGATTTGTACGGAACCGTGGATGCGGCGGTTTGTTGTCTGGACAGTTTAAATTACTTAACCGAGCTAAAGGCGTTGGAGACTGCGTTCGGAAGGCTGCGCTTTTTTGTGCGACCGGGCGGGGTTTTTATTTTTGACGTTAATACGGAAGCTAAGTTTAAAAATCTCGACGGTTGTGCGTTTTTGCGTGAAAGCAACGATTATTTCTGTGCGTGGAGCGCAGAATATGAGCAAGAAGAAAAAGTCTGTACGTTTTATTATGATATTTTTAAGAGAAAAGGCGAGCTTTGGTCTCGCAGTCAGGAAGAACATAAGGAACGTGCACATTCGTGCGAAGAAATAAAAAATGCGCTGAGTAAAGCAGGTTTTGAGCTTATAGCCACATACGGTGAGCTTTCAGACAAGCCACCTGCACATGATGAGCAAAGGATATTTTTCGTCGCGCGGAGAATGGAAGATGGAGAGTGAATGAGAAAATGCAGGATAGAATTATAAGAGGTATAACCGCAAACGGTATGATAAAATTTGCCGCAATAAACGGACGTGGTATAGTTGCGCGTGCACAGGAGATTCATAATACAACTCCGGTAACCGCAGCGTCTATAGGGCGCGTATTGCTTGCGGCATCACTTATGGGTAATGCGCTTAAAGGTGAGGGAAATTCTCTTACGCTTCAGGTTAAAGGTGGAGGTCCTATAGGCACAATAACAGTTGTGTCTGACCACATGGGAAATGTACGAGGATATTGTCAGCGCCCGGGTATTGATTTGCCGCTTAGAAGTGACGGAAAGCTCGATGTTTCTGGTGCAGTGGGAACTGACGGCACACTCACGGTTATAAAGGATATGGGTCTTAAAGAGCCGTATATCGGGCAGATTCAGCTTGTAAGCGGTGAGATTGCAGAGGATATAACCGCTTATATGGCAGAGAGTGAACAAATACCGTCTGCTTGTGCATTAGGTGTTTTGGTAGACCGCGATTATTCCATTAAGTGCGCAGGCGGATACATTATCCAACTTTTACCGGGGGTGGATGATGATAGCATTACCAGGCTTGAAATGAATCTTGCAAAGATCAAACCCGTGACTGCAATGCTTGATAATAATATGAGCTTGGAGCAAATAATAGAAAGCGTGCTTGACGGCTTCCAACCGCAGGTGCTCGAAGAGGATAAGGTAGAATATCGTTGCTTTTGTTCAAAGGCGCGTGTTGAAAAAGCTCTTATAAGTATGGGTATGGAGGAGCTTAGCGCGTTGCGCGATGAAAAAAAGGACGCTGAAATAACATGCCAGTTCTGCGATACCATATATAACTTCTCTCCAGAGGAAATAGAAGAGCTGATAGAGAAACTCAATAAGTAATAAAAAACCTAAAGCCTAATAAAAGGCTTTAGGTTTTTTTATGTTAGATAATAGTTTTAAGTTTATTCATAGAAGTGAACATCATCGTCTAAGAACAGTGAAGCAAGGTCTGGGATAAGCTCTTTTGTTGAAACGAAAGTGCACCCGCAAGCATTACACAACGCAGGGAGCGCTGCGGAATATGTCTCTAAGTTATTTCTCATAGTGTCGTCCATAGGTTCTTTGCGCATATATTCGGGAGAGAGGACTAAAGTTTTTGCGGAGGGATAAAGAGTGCAGGCTTTTTTTATGAATTTCTCTGCTTCCTGCAACGCATCGTCTATCGTCGGAAAAAGCAGGATGTCATTTCCGCCATACATTATAAAAACATAATCCGGGTTACAATCAGAGGTTTCCGGAAGACTTCCTGCATCGTAATAATAACTGCCGATTCCTCGATTTATATATTCAGCATCAAGGTAGCGAGCAATAGCTTCCGGCCATGAAAATGACGGATATGTGACATATGCCGATTGAGTGGAGGATGAGCCATAGAACAGAGCGAGCTTGCTTTTGCGCGGGAGAGGGGAGATGCTCCCAAGTGAAAAATTATATGGGAAGAAGTGCACGCCACCGGGAAATGAGCGGCGAAAATGCTGTTTTCATATATATATCTATACCGCTGTTGGTTACATAGGTTATCTCGCCGATTGAATAATCAAATGAAATCTTTTTTGCGTCGGTTGAAAATGCAAGGGAAATTCCGGCAGAACATGCAGCGATATTAAAGAATTTTCCGGTACCGATGTTTTTAAGATAATCAAGTTGCTCACTGTTAAAACGCACCGGAGCGAGTTTGCCGTCAATGTCCGTAAAACCGCAGCATCCGCGCAGATAGGGTGATAGCTCATTTAATGATTTATACATATAAAAACCTTCTTGACTATTTCATGTATTTAATAACATTATGTGCAAAAACAGAAGCGCCTGCCTCGCTCAAATGAACATGGTCCGACCAGAACATAACTTTGAGGTCGGGGATAAGCCTGTTGCCATGTATGATACTCAGATTGTGCTCTTGAGCAATGGAGATAAGCTTATCGCAGTATTCATTAATATTATCGCGGATTTCTTTAAGTTCGGTATCCTTGGGTGTGAAATTTGGAGTAATCACGTATATTTCGCTCTTGGTATACAACGATTTAATCTTTTTTAAATATTTATCAATCATATCAAGTGACTCGGAAAGTCCGTATTGATAAAGGTCATTCAATCCATATTCCACAAAAATATAGTCAGGCGAACAGTCGGGCTCAGACGGCAGGCTTCCCTCGTGTGCTACAAAGCTTCCTACACCGCGGTTTATATAGCGTGCATCTAAACTCTCGGCAACGAATTCGCACCAGCATATGGAACGAGTGGGGATATACGCGGACTGGGTTATTGAGTCACCGTAGAACAAGACAAGGTTATCCTTTTGGGGCAGGGAAGTTGCGTTACCTAAGCAGAAGTTTGTCGGATAAAATGCAATTCCTGCAGGGAAGTAAATTTTAATCTCCGATGTGGTTTTGCATTTTCTGGAGTATGTAACAGTTATATCCTTTTTGTTCTCTTCTATAGGAAGATTCTCTTGGAATACGCCATCCTCATAAATGTCAATTCCACTGTTTGTTACATAAGCACTGCCGGTTGAGTAAATAAATGAAATCTCTTCTGCGTCAGTTTTAAATTCAAGAACAATTCCCGCAAGACCTAATGCAGCGGCATAACGCTCAGGGAAAACTTCTTCATAAAATTTAAGTTGCTCAGGAGTAAATCTTGTCGGGAGCACCATGCCGTCTTTCTCAAAAAATCCGCAAACACCGCGAAGTAGCGGGGAAATGTCTTCTAAAGATGCATTGTTGTAAACAGGCATATTTTAATCCTCCGTTTAGTAAATAATAAAAGCGAGTTGATTATAATCAACTCGCTTTTATTTGTCAATAAAATTTAGTGCAAAACAGAAAATAAGTCAATTAAAAATACTTTTTAATACCATCGGTAGCAGTGTTTTCATCAGCACTGATGGTGATGGTGAAGTTGATTTTGTTTTCTGCGCCAAACTCGTCCAGCCACTGGAGGAAGCTATCGCACTCTTCGATAGAATCACACTTAGCTACTTTGAAGAGGCTATCGATAAATACATCGGAAATATCATAGTTTCCCGAGTGCATACCGCAGATGAAAGCTTTCAAGCGCTCATAGCTGGTTATCGGATAAGAGGAAACATCTACCAAACGAACCTTGTGACTGATATCGTATGTGAGCTTTTTGCCGCGTTCAATGCAGATAACCGAATTTGCTTCGTTGCTGCCCGCCTGGTTTGCAAGCTCAATAATTTGCTTAGTTTTACCATGGCCCTGGAGACCCATAATGACTTTGACCATAATACAATACCTCCTTGTTTTAAATCCGTTATCGGATTTGTTATTTATATGATAACACAGTTTGTCAAATATTTCAATCTAAATTTAGAGAAATTTATATAAGTTTCACAAGTTGCACAAATATTGAGTTAATGGTGGAAAAAATTTACTTAAATCATGGGTAAAAAACATCTCCCGCCTTGTAAAAGACGGGAGATGAGAGTGAATTTTATAATCTTTCGAGCAATACACGGCGTGCATCCTGGTAACCGGGCTTATCCAAAAGTGCAAACATGTTGACTTTGTATGCCTCAACTCCGGGCTGGTCAAACGGGTTGACGCCGAGAACATAGCCTGAAATTCCGCAAGCGAATTCGAAGAAGTAAACCATGTTTCCGAATGCCTCTTCATCGACTTTCGGGATTGAGATTTCAAGGTTTGGAACACCGCCGTCTACATGAGCGAGAACGGTTCCGGCAAAAGCCTGTTTGTTGACAAAATCCATGGTCTTTCCTGCCAGGAAGTTAAGACCGTCAAGGTTATCCTCGGTTGAGTCTACAACAACTTCATTTGCAGGGGTGTCAATAGTGAACATGGTTTCTATCAGTGTACGCTCGCCCTGCTGGATATACTGCCCCATAGAGTGTAAGTCCGCAGAGAGTTCAACCGATGCAGGGAACAGACCGAGTCCGTCTTTGCCTTCACTCTCACCATAGAGCTGCTTCCACCATTCGGACATGAAGCGGAAACGCGGCTCAAAGCAAGCTAAAATTTCAATGCGCTTGCCTTTGCGATAAAGTGCGTTTCTTACACCGGCATAACGCCATGCAGGGTTTTCAAGTGATTTTTCAGATATTAAAGTTTTCATGGCATCCTGTGCGCCTGCCATAATTTTGTCAATATCAATACCTGCTGCAGCAATTGGGAGAAGACCTACTGCGGTAAGAACTGAATAACGACCGCCGACATCGTCGGGAATAACAAATGTTTCATAACCCTCTGCGTCTGCCAACCGCTTTAATGCGCCACGTGCCTTGTCAGTCGTAGCATAGATGCGACTTTTGGCACCGTCTTTTCCGTACTTCTTTTCAATCAGGTCCTTGAAAAGGCGGAATGCAATTGCCGGCTCGGTGGTCGTGCCGGATTTTGAAATTACGTTAATTGAAAAATCGCGGTCGCCTATTAAAGAAACAATTTCAGTGAAGTAATCCGGGCTTATGTTGTTTCCTGCAAAATAAATCTCCGGACCGTCCTTTGTAAGCTGATTGTAATAGGGGCTCTTTAAAAATTCAATCGCAGCGCGTGCACCGAGATATGAACCACCTATTCCTATAACTACAAGAACCTTTGAATCACTACGGATTTTTGCAGCAGATTCTTTTATGCGTGCAAACTCATCGCGGTCGTAGTCCTGCGGGAGAGTTACCCAACCGGTAAAATCAGAGCCTGCACCGGTCTTTTCGAGGAGCTTTGAGTGAGCCGAATTCAGCTCGGGGAGAAGCGCGTCAAGTTCTTCTTTTGAAACAAAGGTTTCTGCGTTTTTGGTCTTTACATTTAATAGCATTGAAAAAACTCCTTTTGAGATTGTCTTGTATATATTATTTTATACGTTTTTTCAATAAAATGCAATGTAAATCTGATATGAAAATTAATCAAGAGGGTCGGAAAATTCATGAACAGTTGCTTTATCATATTCTATGCGATATTCCGTTGGTGTTCTGCCGACTATTTGCTTAAAAAATTTGTTAAACAGCTTTCTGTTTTGGTATCCCACGGTTCTGCATATATCAGATATGGACATATCGCTTTCCGCAAGCAACCGCATAGCCTCGGTTATTCTCTTTTCTTTGATGTATTCACTCAGGCTTTTGCCACATGTTTCCTTAAATAAATGGCTGAAGTAGCTTGAAGAATAAAAGAATTTTTGCGACAAATCACGGAGACTTATACTGGAAAAACAGTTTTTGTCAATATAATCAAAAATCTCCGGGGATATTCTTTTGGTGTCTGGTTTGGCTCTATCCAGTTGTCCCTTTATATTGCGCATGGCCATACAAAAAAGTATTTGCAGATATGATTTAAGCATAGTGCGGTAGCCGGGCGATTTCTGCTCAAATTCCAGCAGCATGGTGTGTGTGAGAGTATCTACTTGCTTTTGCTCTTTTCCGCGAAAATGCGCAAGTGTCATGCTGAAGTTTACATCAATACTAAGCTCCGGAGGAAGTAAAAACGGAAAAAAATCATTTGCATTTGTTGAATTTAGCAACGTATCGGATATGAATCCGGGTAGAAATATAATGTTCATAAGCCTGAATGAGGGGTCGCCTTTGACCATATGTGTCTTTTTTATATCTATAAAAAGAAGGTCACCGGCGGTGACTGGGTGCGGATAACCGTCAATAGAGTGTGTCCCTTTTCCGTCAAGAATATAAACTATTTCGTAAAAAGGATGTGTGTGTGGTATGATGTAGTATTCTATTCGCTCTCTGATGCATATTTTTTCACCTGGTTTTAGTTCTTGACGAAGAGGGATTTCAAATATTGCTTTATCCATGTTTTATCACCACCCAGCAAGTTGTCACAATAGTAATACAACGCTATCATAACATCGAGAAATGTCCGTTTCAAGGATAATAACTCAAAAGAATAACGTTTTGAGCAAAAATCTAAAAATAGGCTACATGCTTGTTTCGAATGACCCAAAAAAAGTCTATAATCTAAAAATAGGCTACACGCTTGTTTTGGATGACCAAAAAAAAGTCTATTTACATGGTGTTACTGTTTGGAATATAATAAAAACGGGGAAAATATCATTATGCAGATGTTATGTGTGTGCGCAGCTATATGTTGCAATTATTGGCGTTTTTGGACAAATCATACATACAGTGTCGGTTGAAAAACATATTTCTAAAAATAGTACACGCTTTTTAGTGTGTAAATTATCAAAAAATGCGTTTTTATGTATCTTTTTTGTTAAACGGAAACTATTTCCGATTATATAAAAGCCTATAAAAAACAGGAGGAAAAAAATATGGTTAGAAAAGGGAATAAAGGTCGTATAGTGTCATTCGTTTTGGCGCTGTGTATGCTTGTGCAGATGTTGCCAGCAATGACTTTGACGGATTTTACCACCGCTGCTGCGGCAACGGCGAGTACGGAACATGAGTCGGTGGTTACAATCTCAGCAGTGGACTCTTCCGTAAATCTCTTTGTAGGAAAGTGTATGCACACCAAGCTCAGCTCGACCATTGACGATGTAGAGGTTGACTTGGCATCAACCGAATATAAGCCGACTGTAAAAGTTAAGAATCCGAGCATTGTTGCGGCATCTATAGTAACTGAAAATAGAGCAAATGGTGATGCTTATGCAGGTGCATATCTCAAGATAGAAGCTTTAAGTATTGGAAACACAGAGGTCACGGTAACTGATTCAAGCGGAGTTGCAGATGTGACAATCCCAGTAACGGTTTCTATGATACCCACTCCTGCCAGCGGCCAGGTCATCGACCTTGCTGCATGTGAGTGGGATAGAGCAAGTATTTCCTCTTATGGCTGGTGTCTTGACAGTGATGCAATGGCAACTTCTGAAGCTAATAGTTTTGCAACATACGGCGATGTTTCAAGTGCGAGAATGAGCACGGCAGATACTGTGGCAAATGCAAATCAGTTTGTTGCATTTAAGTTTTCTTTAAAGGAAGACGGCGTTTATGTGCCGTCTGTCATCTTTAATCAGCTTGGAAACCTTGGTGCGGCAATGGATGTCTATATAGACGGAAATATTATAGGCAAAATTGATTTTAAGCACCCAAGCGATCCTGAGAGTACCGGTATAATCAATTCGGGTGCAAAGATAGTGTTTGATGAAATTACGCTTGACCAAGGCGAGCATACTTTGAGATTTGTACGTACGAACGCGGGAAGCTACAGACACAACATGATGTACATCACATCGGTTATTTTAGAAAAGCCGGTTGAAGTAAAAAATGAGCTTGTACTCATTTCGGAAACAAGCGTTGCCAAAATCGAAAAGGATGAAACTGTTCGTATAGCTGTTGAGTCTAAGTTTAACGGTGAAATACTCGACCTTGAGGGGAAACTAAATGTTTCATCTGATGATGACGGTGTTGCGGATGCGACGGTGGTTCATGAGGCTGGTAAGTCATATGTTGATATCAAGGCGGTCGGAGAAGGCGTTGCAAATATTGAACTGGCAACGCAGGCGGGAGAAGATACAGCCTCCTGTAAAATATCGGTTTTGGTCACTGAAGATTTTGAGCTTAAACTTCACGCTCAGAATCCGGAAACCGTTGCTGTAGGTATAGAGAGTTTGTTGCATATAACCGGAACGTTTGGCGGTCTGGTTGCAGATTTAAGCGGTGCGGATATTACTGCGATATCAACCAACGAGGATGTTATGTCAGCAGAGGTAGTTCGCAAAGAAGGTAATATTTATATTGAAACTTTCAGCTTTGAAGAGGGAAATACGACCATAGAGATAAACGTAGACCTTGGCAAAAAACATGCAGAGCTTACAATTCCAATTACTGTATCTAAAGATGTTGCTGTTGCGGGAATGTACAGTATCAATTTCAAGGTGGAAGTAAATCCGGAGCATGCTACAATAGAGGAGCATGGCTTTAATATCAATTACGATGATACTACCCCTGCAATCGTAGAGAGAACAGATAACTGGAGGATAAATACCGGTTCTGGCTTCAATTCGGATTTCCAGTATGCCGGCGAGGCGGTTGTATTCGATTTTGAAATTCCGGCTGACGGATATTACGATGTATCTGTCATGGGTATGCATCTTCAGATGTACGGAATTCTGGCGGGATACTACATTGATGATGAGTTTATAGGAAGCTTTAACTATTCATCTCCTGACGATGCGGGAGAGGCGGTCGTGAAAACAGTCGACATGAACTGCCTGTATCTTACTAAGGGTAAGCATAAACTTAAGGTAGAGCGCTTAAACGACGGTGATTATCGCCATAACTATATTTATATGTACGGTATAAATTTCACACCGACTCCGATGCTGCCGACTATCGCAGGTATAGAAATTGCAAATGATAAGACCTCTCTTGCAATAGGCGATGTTATAGACTTAGGCGCACAGGTCATAATGACAAACGGCAAGGCGTACAATTTCGGAAATGCCGGCGGTGAAAACAAACTTACGCTTACGTCTCTTAATGATGTTCTGTCTATCTCCGGCAGCACTGTGACTGCGAAAACTGCGGGTATAGGTAGAATTGAGGCGGTCGCAACTGTAAATGGCGAGACTGTAAAGACCGAGTATAATTTGATAGTTAATAACGGGAAAACGATTGTTTTTGGTTCAACATCTATTTCAACTCCCGACCAAGCAACTCTTGAAGACAACGGCTGGTGCGTGAATAAAGACCAGACCTCAAAAGCTATATATACGGTGGAAGACCGCTTGGCAAACTATCAGGTTATACCGACAATGGTCAAGGCGATCATAGGGCAGAATGAAATCTTTGCTTTAGATTTCGAGATTGAGTCTGACGGTGCATACGCTATGTCTGCAATTGTTGGTCAGGTAGGCAACTTGGGAGCTACGATTGCTGCATATATTGACGGAAAATATATGGGAGAGCTTGTTTTCAAACATGCAACTGATAATGACAGCCTTGTCTCAGCCTATAATATACCCTGTTCAATGAACTCTGTTGAGTTATCAAAGGGTATACATACTCTCCAGCTTAAGCGTATAAACGGTGACAGCTACAGACATGACTATATTTTCCTGCATTCGGTTACTTTGGAAAGTGTGGGAAAAGCACCTGTACTTAAAGATATTAAGGTTGACATAGACTCAAAGCTCAAAATTGCCGATGTTTATAAGGCTGAAATCTCGGTTATGATGTCAAACAATCGCCCGTTCTTATTCGGACCGTTATATGATGGAAGTGTGGATCCGAAAAACTTCATGGGCGAGGTCAAAAGCTCAAATGATGCGATTTTTACCATTGATGCTCAGGGGAATATTACCCCGAAGTCTGTGGGTACAGCAGATATTATTGTAACCGCTACAATAGACGGAGTTCTCCATACAAAAAGGGTTCCGATTACCATTGAACACGATTTCGTCATAGCCTCTGACCCGGAAGTCATGGAGATTGAGCGCGGTATAAACGATGTCGCAGTGCTCAGCGCACTATATGACAAGCAACCGGCTGACATGAGCAAGGTAGGAGAAATCAGCGCAGTTGTCGCAAACGATGATATTGTTGATGTAATGGTTGTCCGTGACGGTGATGCAGCTCGTTTGCAGTTTACTGCAAAAAAAACCGGTACAACTTATGTGCGCGTATCCACCTCATACGAGGACGAAACGATAGCAAATCTTGATATTCCTGTAACCGTTATGATTCCGCGCGGCGAGTCTAAGTCATTAAAGATTGACTTTGCTGACGGTACTGCGACAAGTCCGGACACAGCCAATTATATACTAACCGGTTGGGAGTTGAATAAGGAGCTAACCTCTCCGAAGATAAGTGGACGAGAAAACTGGGCTTTGCAGAAGGGGGCAAATGGATTTGTTGCGGATATCGCTTACGATGAAACCATAGCAATAGACTTCCGCGTGCCGACGACAGGAGATTATGCGACACGGGTAGAGCTTAATCAAATAGGCGATTACGGTGCAACTGTTGCGTATTATGTTGACGGAATATACCTCGGTCAGAGTTGCTTCTCGCATCCGAGTGAGTCATCTGACGCTTCTGTACAGAATCATTACGTTCCGGTAACTCTCAACAGCTTGCCACTCCGTGCAGGACGCCATCTTCTCGAGATTAAGAGGGTTAATACTGATGAGTTGCGCCACAGCTATATGTATCTCAGATTTATAGAATTTGAATACTTAAGCGCTCCGGCTGAATATGACAGAGTTGAGATAGCAGCAGATAAGTCTGTGATGTCTGTAGGTGAGAGTGCAGCGTATACCACTGAGGCGGTTATGATAAACCGCTTCTCTGATGGCAGAGTTGAGGAAAGACCGCACAGATTTGAGAATACCAATGCATTTGTATTTTCAAATGACAATTCTGCGGCAGTTACTGTTGATTCAGCAAACGGAAAACTGGTTGCCAAGGCGACAGGAAAGGCGAACCTGCAAGCAAGTGCCACAGTTGGTGATGTTACGCACACAGGAAACCTTGCGGTTGAGGTTGACAATCTGTCGCTTGCAAAGCTTGGTTTGTCTATCCCAGGAAAATATATATTCATCGGCGAAACAGTTACCCTTGATATAATCCCGAGTGTAACAAACGGACGCGTAGTATCCTTGGATGATGTAGAGCTTACAATAAATAACAAATCAACCGATAAAATAAACATTTCCGGAACCAATATTACCGGCATAGCAGAGGGAACTGCAACTGTGGAGGTAACGGCTAAGTTAAATGGCGTATCCGTAACTGAGACGATTTCCTTCCAGGTAATGAAAAACGGTATTGATGAAATTATACTTTCGGCTATCCCGCGCGTTATCCCGGTTACCCACGAGGGAACTCAGATAAAGGTATACGGTGAGAAGTTTAACGGTGATGACGTTTCTCTTGCCGATGCACCTGTAGAATTTATAAACAATAACCCGGATATTATAAACCTTACTGAGAGCGGATATGCAACGCCGATAAAAGAAGGCTCGGCTCTAGTCACCGCAAAGGTTATGGTGGACAGTGAGATTCTTACCGGCAAGATTGAAATTATAGTAGGTGAGGGCAAAACATCTTCGAGCTACTATACTCCGGAAAAGATTAACGCCGTACGCGAAAATACAGAGAAATACACTTGGGCGCGTTCGACCAAAAATTCTTACATTGCAAGGGTTGAGAAGTATCTTGACAAAGAAGAATTCCTGTGGAATCAGATTACAAGTCAGGAGCTTCCGCGAGGCTCTGCTGTTGGCTTCCGTTGGGACCCGGAGCAGAACTACTGCCATTATTGCAACACTAATCTTAATACGGTCGGAGGTTGGCTCGCGGATATATTCAACGACCCATGGAAGGTTCAGTGCTCCAACTGCAGAAGACGCTTCCCATCGAACGATTTCTGGAGCTTCTATCAGCTCGGCATCCGCGAAAACGGTGGCGATTGGAGCTACGAACAAGCGCATGAGCGCAATGCAGAGCTTGTTGCAAAGGGAGAAAAAGGATACCTGACGAATACAATGTACCCGGAAATGGACGAGCACTGGGACGAAGCAAAGGGACAGATGGTAAATGTAGGCGTCCACAACTGGGGCGTTGATGATGGTTACGGCTATCCTTCCGGCGAATTCTATTACGGAAATGACGGTATCCTGATGGAGAGAACTCATACATACATTGCATACTATAACCATCAGATGTTCCTGGAAGCCACTAACCACATAATAAGATACTTAGCTGATGCATATATTTATTCCGGTGATAAGCGCTTTGGACGTTTGGGTGCAATACTCATTGACCGTTTTGCGGATGTTTACCCGGATATGTGGACAGGGGCGTATTTCCCGAATTTCCCAAATGCTGACTCAACGTTGCCCAAGGGTAAAGAGGTCGGCTGCATATGGACGTGGTCCAATGCCAATTATATGCCACTCGCATATGATGCGTTCTATTCGATGATGGATGATCCGGAGGTTATTGACTTCCTAAGCAAAAAGGCAAAGAAGTACAATATGATAAATACTAAGGACAGTGCTGAAGCAATCCGTCAGAACTGTGAAGATGGAATACTCCGAGAGATATATAAGTCGTGTCTGAGAGGAGATAATAACGGTAACTTCGGTATGCATCAGAGCTCTGCTGTTATTGCAGGTGTAGTTCTGGATACACTTCCGGAAACAAAAGAGATGATCGACTGGGCATTCAAAACCGGAAATGACAATATCTTATTTTCTACTGACAGTAAATATGCTGACGGCAGTGTTGTAGTTACCGAGGGCGGCAACATCTTGCAGACGATAATCAACGGTATCGAGCGCGATGGCGCCACCGAGGAATCTGCTCCTAACTATGATCGTCTTTGGACGAATTCACTAAACTCAATAATTAATTATCTTGAAGGATATGAGAAATATCAATCCGCGGATTTGTACAAAAACCCGTTCATAGTAAAGCAGATGAAGGTCCTTTATCCGCTCATACTCAACAGAACAACAACTGCCGCGGTTGGCGACTCTGGTGCGACGGCGGATGCCGATATAATGATAAGTAAAACAGGTCAGATAAAATTGTTTAAAAACACCGGCGATATTGAAGTAGCTCAGATGCTTTACTTCTTAAACGGCAATACCACAAAGGGGCTGCATTATGATGAGTTTACAGAAGACCCGAACAAGTTGCAGCAGGAGGTTCAGGCGATAATAGATAAGCACGGCGAATACGATTTCGACAAATCTAAGCTTGCGCCGACTTACGGCTTTGGAATAATGCGCAGCGGCTCATGGTACGGCAAGGGAACGACAAGTGAATTAAATACGCAGAAGTCCTTCTGGATGTTGTTTTCCAAGACCGGAATCCATGGACATCACGATATGCTCAATTTAGGCATAACTGCATATGGCATTGATATGGCTCCGGATATAGGATACCCGTATTCAGCTGACGGTGGAGATGAATATTTATACTGGGGACTTGGTACGGTGGGTCATAACACTGTAGTTGTAAATGATGCAAAACAGCTCAAAATTCAGAATGCGGCTGATCCGATTCACTTTGATGATGCGGACAAAGTAAAGGTTATAGACGTTGATGCATCGGATGCTTATAACGACACGGATGTATATCGCAGAACAGTGGTTATGGTTGAGGTGTCTGACGAGGTAAGCTACGGAGTTGACTTCTTCCGCGTCAAGGGTGGAAATGAACACTTGTACAGCTTCCATTCTCAGTCTGATGAAATCAGCGAGTACGGCGGATTTAAGTATGTAGAGCAGCCGGGTGGTTCGTACCAGGGTGCAGCTATACCGTTTAAGGCTCGCGGTTACGCAAGTGGCTTCACCTATTTAAGAGATATTCGTAAGGCTCGTTATCCGAAAACCGGTGAGTTCTTTGTTGACTTTAAGGTAAAGGATTTCAGAAATCTTGTAAATGACAGTGGCAAGCTGCACTTGCGCATGAATATGCTCAATGACTTCGAACTGAGCGAAATCACGCTTGCAACGGGTGAGCCTCCGCAGACGTATGGAAACCCGGAAGAGCTTGAATTTGTGCTCGCACGCAGAAGCGGAACAGATCTTGATTCACTCTTTACAACGGTTTACCAGCCGTATGACGGAACTCCGTATCTTGAAGAGATGACAGCTGTTACGGTAGAGCGCGCTGACGGAAACTCCATTGCTGCAGATGAAGCGGTAAGAGCTGTAAAGGTAAAGCATAAAGACGGAAGAATTGATTATGTCATTTATGCAGCGGACAATACAGTTGAATATGTTGTAAAGGACAGCTACGGCGAAGACGGCAATGAGGTTGAAGTTGAAATCCCGTTCTGCGGATTTGTCGGTGTATGCACGATGAAAGAGGGAAGCGACTTTGCAGAGTACAGCTATGTATGTGACGGAACCAAAATCGGTGATGTGCAGGCAAAGGCCGCTTATACCGGAGCGATAGTTGACTTTACAAAGGACCTTGTTTTCGATAACTATATAACCGTAAAGTTTGACGGTGAGGTAAACCTCGAAGATATTGTCGGACGTTATATCCGCATAGAAAACAGCTCAAGCAACAATGCATTCTATGAGATTAAGGCTGCAGAACCCGGCGAAAATGATACCGTTGTTCTTTCTGTCGGAGAAACACTCATAGAGACTGTAAAGGATGCAACTGATATTGACAATATGGAATATAAGTATAATATTGCAGAACGCCAGTGGTTTAGCATTCCTTTGAGTAAATACAAAGATGGTGCTCCTGTGTTTGCATCGGTAGATCGGGGAAGAGCAACTGCAGGAAGCAAATATACCAAGTCAATATCTGCAAAAGCAGCAGAGGGCAAGAGCTTAACGTACACGGCGATATCACTGCCGCGCGGTGCAAGCTTTGATACTCAGGCAGGTGTAATATCATGGACACCTGATAATACCCAGATAGGCACTCATACAATCGCGATTATGGCAAGCGACGGTACGCTTTCAGATACGCTGGTATTTGAGGTTGAGGTATACCGGGATGCAGGTTCAGTCTCGGATAAGCCGACGGGTGATGACAGTACATCGGATAATACACCTTCCGACAATGGTTCGGGCAATAGTTCCGGTGGCGGTGGAGGTGGTGGAGCACCATCCGGCGGAAATTCCGATAACACCGCAGATAAGGATAATGAAACCGGCGGTGACATTGGCGGCTCAGATGATGCTGCTACAGGAGATGATACAATCGATGTCCCGACTGAAAAGTTCATTGACCTGGAAAATCATACCTGGGCAAAGGATGCGATTTACGCACTTGTTGATGCAGGTGTTGTAAACGGAACGAGTGAGAATACATACTCGCCGGCGAAGAATATCAAGCGCGCAGACTTTGCAATAATGCTTGTCCGCGCCTTCGGTATAACTGAAGGGGAAAGTGAGCACTTTGCAGATGTAGATACAAATAAGTACTACGCAAAGGAACTTCTCCTTGCAAAGGCAAACGGAATTGTCGGCGGTGTCGGGGATAACAAGTTTAACCCGGAGGGCGAGATAACCCGTCAGGACATGATGCTTATGCTCTCTCGTGCACTTGAGGCACAGGGCAAAAAGCTTGAGGTGGCGGATGAAAGTGTGCTGAGTCAGTTTGCAGACGCGGCGCAGATTTCAGACTATGCAAGAGA
>JAZTXE010000025.1:0-10798 GCA_045636205.1 Eubacteriales bacterium | reverse complement strand
GTATGCAAGAGGGCCGGTGCGCTCAATAGAAATTGATGATGCACTCTCGCAGGTGGACGAGCTCAACAAAAACGGATATCATGAAATAGTTATTACTGGAATAGAAATATCATCGTACGGTAAGGATTTGAAACCGCGTGTAACACTTACAGATTTGCTTGAGAAAATACTAAAACAAGCACCGCAGGTGCGCTTCAGATTAGGTTCACTCGAGCCTCGAACCGTAGATGAGGAGTTTTGTAAGCGCCTTTCAGGATATTCAAATTTATGTCCGCAGTTTCATCTATCCATGCAAAGCGGTTGTGATGAGACGCTAAAGCGCATGCGAAGAAGGTATGACACGGAGAGGTATTATAAATCCGTAGCACTGCTTAAAGAGTCATTTCCCAAATGTGCAATCACAACTGATTTGATAGTCGGTTTCCCGGGCGAGGATGAAAAAGAGTTTTCCGAAACCTTGGGATTTATACAAAAGTGCGAGTTTTCGGATATGCATATTTTCCCATATTCAAAGCGTAAGGGAACTCCTGCGGCAGATATGCCAAATCAAGTTCTGCGCACGGTAAAGGAAGAACGCGCAGCACGTGCTTTGGCCGTTGCAGAGCGTATGAAGAGCAAGTATCTTGAAGCGTTTATAGGTGAAAATCTTCAGGTGCTTTTCGAGGAAAAGCAACACGGAATGTGGACAGGGCACGGCGAAAACTACGTGCGCGTATGGAGTGAAAGCGAAAAGGATTTTAAAAACAAGCTGTGTACGGTTAAAATTGGCGGCATTTTCAAGGATGGCCTTATTGGCGAAATCCTTTAAAGACTTGAAAAGTAAAAGCATTTATAGTAAAATATCTATTATGCGACAGGGGAGTTTGTTTTACTGTGGTAAAAAGACTACGATTTTTACTTGCGTTATCTGCAATTTTTCTGCTTGTATCGTGTGATGTCACGCTGCTTTCAGAGGAAAAGTATGTGCCGGATAAAATTTCTTTAACCCGCGAGTTTCGCGGGGTGTGGGTGTCCACTGTTTTTAATCTTGATTATCCGTCAAAGACCGGACTCAACGAAAAAATGCTTAAAGATGAAGCTTGCTTTTTGCTTGATGAAGCTAAAGAGATGGGCATGAACGCGGTTATATTGCAGGTTCGCCCGTGCGGAGATGCGATATATCCCTCGAAGCTTTATCCGTGGTCTGAATATATAAGCGGTAAAATAGGCACCGCGCCGGACGGTAACTTTGATGTCCTCAGGTTTTGGATTGAGCAGGCGCATGCGCGTGGGATGGAGCTTCACGCGTGGATTAATCCTTTTCGAGTAACCCATGGCGGAAGTGAAGATGAGCCAAAATACGATGTTTCAAAACTCGCACCGGAAAATCCGGGTAGAAAATATCCTGAATGGTTGGTTAGGTATAAAGGTAATTTGTATCTTGATCCGGGAATACCCGAAGTGCGTGAGTATATAAAGGCGGGAATAGAGGAAATAATCGAAAACTACGGCGTGGACGGAATTCATTTTGATGATTATTTTTACCCAGGTGAGGAGTTTGACGATAGCAATAGCTTCTTAAGGTACGGTAAAGAATTTTCTGATGTTTCTGATTGGCGCCGTGATAACGTAAATAAGCTTGTTTTTGAGATAAATGAACTTGTGAACTCTAAAAATCCTGACATCCGCTTCGGGATAAGTCCGTTTGCTATTTGGCAAAACAAATCTTCATCAAAACTCGGAAGTGATACCCGCGGTTTGGAGGCATATCATACCTATTATGCAGACAGTCGTACGTGGGTAAAAAACGGATGGGTTGATTATATCGCACCGCAGATATATTGGAACATCGGAAATGCCGGTGCGGATTATCAGACGCTGCTTTCGTGGTGGACGGATGTTGTAAGGGACACTGGAGTTGATTTGTATATAGGTCATGCGGGATACAGGTCACTTGATGCAAGACCCGGTGATGTGTGGTACGGCGCAGATGAGATAGAACGCCAGATACGCTTAAACCGAAGATATGACGCGGTTGATGGCAGCATCCATTTCAGATTAAAAATGTATATTGAAAATCCCGTGCTTGTAGATGCGTTGAAAGAACTGTATCTTCAGTGACGGAGATTTAAGGAATATAAAAGCCGCTCTGCGGCGGATAGGAGTTTTTACGAATGATTAAAATTTTTAATGAAGGAATGTATTTAAAAGACGGCAAACTGCTGAACGCAGCCGAAGCTGCAGCTGCTAATTTGCCATGTCCGGAGGAGGCGAAAAAGGGTACCATTGCGTATTCAGTGCTTAAGGCACACAATACTTCCGGTGATATGGATAAGCTTAAGATTAAGATGGACGCAATGGCGTCTCACGATATAACCTATGTAGGAATTATCCAGACCGCGCGTGCATCCGGTCTTGAAGCATTCCCGCTTCCGTATGTTCTTACAAACTGCCACAACAGCCTTTGCGCGGTTGGCGGTACAATAAACGAAGATGACCATGTTTTCGGACTCTCCGCAGCTAAAAAATACGGCGGTGAATTCGTTCCGGCGCATCAGGCGGTTATCCATCAGTATATGAGAGAGCGCTATGCAGGCTGCGGTAAGATGATTCTTGCCTCTGACTCACACACGCGCTACGGCGCACTCGGTGCTATTTCAATCGGTGAAGGCGGTCCGGAGCTTGTAAAGCAGCTTCTCGGACGTACTTATGATATTCGCTACCCCAAGGTTGTCGGTGTTTACATGGAAGGCTCACCCAGACCGGGTGTAGGTCCTCAGGACGTTGCGCTTGCAATTATCGGAGCTACTTTTAAAGAAGGAATTGTAAAAAATTCAATAATGGAATTCGTTGGACCGGGAATTGCAAATCTGGGTATGGATTTCCGTAACGGTATTGACGTTATGACCACCGAGACATCCTGCCTCTCTTCAATATGGATGACTGACGATACTGTCAAGGCGTTCCTTACAAATCACGGCAGACCCGAAGAATACCGCGCTTTGGCACCTGAGGCTGTTGCGTATTACGACACTGTGCTCTACATCGACCTTTCTAAAATTGAGCCGATGATAGCTCTTCCGTTCCATCCGTCAAACGCATATGCGATTTCCGAGTTTAAAGCTCATATGGCGGATATACTTGAGTATACGGACAGAGAAATTGCTGAGCAGCTTGAAAATAAAGCTATTAATGTTTCTCTTCGTTCTAAAATGTCCGGCAAGGACTTTTATGTTGACCAGGGCTTCATAGGCGGATGCTCGGGCGGTCTTTATCAGAATATTTGCCGTGCTGCTGAGATTCTTGACGGTCAGGCAATAGGAAGTGACTCTTTCTGGCTGTCAGTATATCCGGCAAGCCAGCCGATGATGATGGCACTTACCAAGAATGGCGTGCTCAATTCTCTCATGGCTTCCGGCGCAAGCATACGTTCCGCATTTTGCGGTCCGTGCTTCGGTGCGGTCGATGTTCCGGCAAACGGTGCACTCTCAATCCGTCATGCGACGAGAAACTTCCCCAACCGTGAGGGAAGTAAGCCGGGTGAAGGTCAAATATCATATGTTGCACTTATGGACGCTCGTTCGATTGCAGCCACTGCAAAGAACGGTGGCCGCCTCACATCTGCATTTGAGCTTGATAATATTCCGGAAGAGCCCAAGTGTGATGATTACATCTATGATGATACGCCGTACAGAAGCCGCGTTTATTTCGGTGCAATGAAGCCGGATGCTAACGCTGAGCTTAAGTTCGGTCCGAATATCGCGGATTGGCCGAAGATGATACCTATGACAGACGATTTGGTTATCTCCGTAGCAAGCGCTATATACGACCCGGTAACAACTACCGATGAGCTTATTCCGTCGGGTGAAACATCTTCCTATCGCTCAAATCCGATGCGTCTTGCAAGCTTTGCACTTTCAAGAAAAGACCCGATGTACGTAAAACGTGCTAAGGATATTTATGAGGTTGAAAATAACCGCAGAAGCAGCAGTGCTGTGGATGCAGATACAGCTGCTAAGGCGGGCGTAAATGCAAAGCTTCCGATTGCGGATATTGATTTTTCAAAAACCTCTCTCGGAACCGCAGTCTTTGCGCTCAAGCCGGGTGACGGTTCAGCGCGTGAGCAGGCGGCATCATGCCAGAGAGTTCTCGGCGGTGTTGCAAACATTGCGTCTGATTATGCAACTAAACGTTACCGTTCAAATGTTGTAAACTGGGGTATGCTTCCCTTTATTTTAGATAATGCGGAAAGCTATAATATCCAGCCGGGTGACAGTATTTATATCCGCGGCATACGCGATTATCTCTTAGGCGATGCTGAGGAGATTGAAGCTGAGCTTTATACCGCAAACGGTAATAAAACCATCACGCTCCGTACCCCGGGGCTTACCCGTGAAGAGCGCGATATTATCCTCGCCGGATGCCTTATAAACTATTACTCACAGCAGAAGTAAATTTTCAAAAACAGCTTTAACCGTTGCGGTTAAAGGTGTTTTTATACTTTGAAATAACATAACAAATATTGACGTTAAAAGAAATTATTAGTATAATATTTACATCAGAATTTTACCTTTTTCAACTTAGGTGATGGACATAATGATTAGAAATTATTCTGAGAAAAATGTGTACGATGCTTTTTTAGAGCGTATGCATTTTATTTTTAATGAATTTGACAATATAATAATCTCATTTTCCGGCGGTAAGGATAGCGGTCTTTTGCTCAATATGGCATTGGATTTTCAGAAGAAACATTATCCTGATAAGAAGCTGTGCGTTTTTCATCAGGATTTTGAAGCGCAATACCGTTTTACCACCGAATACGTAGAACGCACCTTTGCGCGGATAGCTCAGGATGTTGATGCGTACTGGGTGTGCTTGCCTATGGCTACACGGACAGCAATGAGCAATTATGAGATGTTCTGGTATCCGTGGGACGACAAAAAAGAGGACGCATGGGTGCGCCCAATGCCTCGGTTTGACTATGTCATCAATCTTGAGAATAATCCGATAACCACATATAAGTACAAGATGCATCAGGAGGATTTGTCAAGACAGTTTAGCAGGTGGTATAAAATTTCACACGGAAACAAAAAGACCGTTTGCCTGCTCGGTATGCGTGCTGATGAGTCTCTGCAAAGGTACAGCGGCATAGTAAATAAAAAGTACAGATATAAAGGTGAAGCATGGATCAGCAGGCAGTTTAAGGATGTATGGCTGGCTTCTCCGTTGTATGATTGGTCTATGAGCGATGTGTGGCATGCAAACTGTAAATTCGGATATGACTATAACCGTTTGTATGACATGTACTATATGGCTGGACTTTCGCCAGACCAGATGCGTGTAGCATCACCGTTTAACGATTATGCAAAGGAGAGCATAAACCTCTATCGTGTGCTCGACCCGGAGATATGGGCAAAGCTTATCGGACGTGTCAAAGGTGCAAACTTCGGCGCGATATATGGGAGAACCAAGGCTATGGGGTATAGAAACCTGACTCTTCCGGAAAATCATACGTGGGAGTCGTATACAAAGTTTTTATTGAGCACCTTGCCGCCGCGCTTACGAAACGCATATATAAAGAAATTCAAAACCTCTATGGAGTTCTGGCACAAGACCGGTGGCGGTCTTGAAGAGGATAGCATTCAGGAGCTTATGGACCGCGGATATAATATACGCAGAAACGGTATTTCAAACTATACCATAATGAAAAATTCACGCGTTATATTTTTAGATAAAATCCCGGACCATACGGATGACATCAAATCTACCAAGGACATACCCAGCTGGAAGCGTATGTGTTATTGTATATTAAAGAATGACCATACCTGCCGCTTTATGGGATTTGGTCTTACGCGTGAACAGCAGCGTCGTGTGGATATACTAAAGAAAAAATACAGTGAGGTTGGTGAGAAAAATGGCATTTAAGAGCCCGGTTTACAATGTCATACCTGTGCCGGTAGAAAAGATTGTACCCAATACATACAACCCAAATTCGGTTGCACCTCCGGAGCTTAAATTACTTTATGACAGCATTAAGGAAGACGGATACACAATGCCCATTGTCTGTTATTACGCGAAGGATAAGGATGCATATGTAATAGTTGACGGCTTTCACAGATACAGGATTATGATAGAAAATAAGGATATTTATGAGCGTGAGGGCGGTATGATGCCTGTCTCCGTGATTGATAAGCCTTTAAGCCACAGAATGGCAAGTACAATACGCCATAACCGGGCACGTGGATCGCATGATGTTGATTTGATGAGCAATATAATCAAAGAACTGCATGAACTCGGTCGCTCGGATGCATGGATTTCAAAGCATTTGGGTATGGATAAGGATGAAATTCTTCGTTTAAAACAGATAACGGGTCTTGCCGCGCTCTTTAAGGATGTTGATTTCGGTAAGTCGTGGACACCTGAGGAGGACTTTGAAATGTCCGACGATGCGGCTGATTTTATCGACGAGATAAACAGGGAGTTAAACGAAAAAGAAGAAATGTTTATTTAGGACGGTTAATACCGTCCTTTTTCTTTTTTAAAAATAAATGGCATATATCCGTGTTATGTCCAATATATATTTTATTGACAAATAACAGTCCGCAAGGAGGAATAGGCGTGGAAAATCGCAAAATATATGAGGACATTGCATCAAGAACCAATGGAGAGATTTATGTGGGCGTAGTAGGTCCTGTGAGAACCGGAAAATCCACATTTATTAAAAAGTTCATGGAAACTCTTGTCATCCCCAATATTGACAATGTTTACCGCAAGGAGCGTGCGCGCGATGAGCTTCCGCAAAGCGGCTCAGGGCGAACGGTTATGACTGCGGAACCAAAATTCGTTCCCGAGGAGGCAGTGAATATTTCCGTTGCGGATAATGCGGATTTTAAAGTACGGCTTATAGACTGCGTAGGGTATATGGTAGACGGTGCGCTGGGCGTTTACGAAAACGATGCACCACGCATGGTCACAACTCCGTGGTTTGATAAAGAAATACCCATGACCGAAGCTGCGGAAATCGGTACAAAAAAAGTTATTGCAGAGCATTCAACTATCGGACTCGTGATAACCACCGACGGCAGCATTACCGAAATCCCGCGCGAGGATTACATAGAAGCGGAAGAGCGTGTTATTTCAGAGCTAAAGGAAATCGGAAAGCCGTTTGTTCTTCTTTTAAACAGCACAAACCCGCAGTCGCCCGAAACAATGCAGTTGTGCACTGAGCTTTCAAAAAAACACAACGTCACATGTCAGCCTGTAAACTGTATGACGATTACCGAAGCCGAGATAATTGAAATACTGCAATCTGTGTTGTACGAATTTCCGGTGGAGGAGCTTGACTTTTATCTTCCATCATGGGTGGATGCACTGCCGTATGACCATAAAATAAAAAACAGCGTATACGATTATATGCTCACCGGCGCAGGCGGTATGAAGAAAATCCGTGATGTCAGCGAGTGTTTAAGAAAAATTTGCGAATGTGAGGAAATCTCTCGCGTAAATCTTGAAAATATAAATTTGGGAAGTGGCATCGTGCAGGTGCGCGTTGATGTACCGAGAACGCTCTTCTATAAAACACTCGGTGAACAGTCGGGCTTTGAAATATGCGACGACGGAGATTTGCTGCCGCTTCTTACAAAGCTTGCCAAAGTTAATGCCGAGTATGCGAAAATCGAGCATGCGCTTGAGGAAGTGCGCGAAACCGGTTACGGCATCGTAATGCCTACGACCGAGGAGTTAACTCTTGAAGAACCCGAAATAGTAAAACAGGGTGGGCGTTACGGAGTGCGCCTACAGGCGAGTGCACCGTCAATACATATGATGCGTGCGGACATCACAACCGAGGTTTCACCCATAGTCGGAAGCGAAAAACAGTCAGAAGAACTCGTCATGTATATGCTCAAGGAATTTGAAAAAGACCCGATAAAAATCTGGGAGTCTAATATATTCGGGAAATCACTCTATGAACTCGTAAACGAAGGTCTGCATAACAAACTCTACCATATGCCGCATGATGCGCGCATGAAACTACAGGAAACTATAGAGCGCATAATAAATGAAGCCTGCAACGGTCTCATATGTATAATTCTGTAACTCTATAGCCTTCCCCTATGTAGGGGAAGGGGGACCGCGCGAGCGGTGGATGAGGTGAGACGTTACGGAGCGCAATACGTAAGGTGTAGCAATGATTTGTTTTTCACCTCATCAGTCTCGCCTTGCTCGACAGCTTCTCCTAAAGGAGAAGCCTGACAATAACATACCGACGGCACTGATAAGCATGTTTTTTGCTTATCAGTGCCGCTTTTATATAAGAACTTCTAACATTCGGGTACATTTAAACAACAAAATGGACTTTTAATATGCAGGGTATGTTGTATAATAGATATAGTATTTTTTTTATTTAGGAGGAATATATATGAAAACGAAAACTAAAACTCGCATACTCGCGTGGCTTGTTTCTGCATGCATGTTAGCCGCAATTATACCTGCAATGCCTGCCGAGTACGCATCCGCAGCAACCGGCGCAACATATGTGTATGATTTTACGGGGGTGGTAAGCTCTGATCACGCGTTGGTTTCCGGTGTGACAGAGGCAGGAACAGAGACTCATACTACAGATACTACATATGATAGTTATGATGAGACTGGAAAAAACTGGTATGTATCTGATGCTGCTATTACGTTAAATGCTACGGGGGAATCTTCTTCATTCGTTAGAATTAGAAGTACAGATTTATATTTGAATATGCGTGCTAAAGCAAGTGGATATGTTGATGTCAAGGTTAATGTAGAAAAAGCAGGTCTTTATAATATCAGTTCTGCAATACAACACACATATGGCTCAGCTGCAGGTCAGGTGAGTATCTCAATTGTTGATTCTGATATTGGAACTAGCACATATGATGCGGGAACTATGAGTGTTAATTTGAGTGATAGCGCAGTATATTTGGAAAAGGCTGAATATACAGTGAGATATTCAGTTACAGGAAGAGCTAGCACTACAGGAAGTAGCAATGCAGCTAAACTTTTTGTGTATTCTCTTACCCTCACCGAAGTTATTCCCGAAATCGTCGCAAGCAACGCATATCCGACCGCTATGCAAATTGGCAAGACTGCAAAGCTTAATGTTACCGGTGTAACTCTCGGCGAGGATAGCTACGAAGCTGATGTTGCAGTTGTTTCTTCTGTTGAAGATGTAATCAGCGTAGGCGAGGACGGAACTCTCACCGCACTGGCAGCAGGAAGTTCTGAAATTACTGTCACCGCAACGTATAACGAGGGTGAAACAGTAAGCGAAAAATATGGAATTACCGTTCGCGAACCCGAGGTTTCCGGAACATATGTTTATTATATGACTGGTCATATGCCTGATGGCAGCGAGGCTCTCAAAGATGCTATAGGAAAGTCTTTCAGTACGCTTTCTCAATCTTGGGAACTTGAAAGCTTCACGGGCGGTACTGATGTAGTGCGTGATTCCACGCTTTCTAATACAAACGGTGTCAGCATCCTCATGCGTGGAAATGACAAGGGTACAGCAACCCTGAAAATCCAGGTTCCTACTGAGGGCTGGTATGCATTGAGTGCGAATGTTTATGAATCATATGATAAAAATGGTAATGTTGCGACCACTTCATACAGCCTTAATGACGGAGCAGACAAAGTCCTTGCAAGCTGCGATAATATTGCAAAAGGGAATAATGAAAATGCAAAAGCTGATAATGTTGTTTACCTGAAAGCGAATACGGATTATGACTTTGTATTCCATGCTGAAACCGGAGCAGGTGCTTCAAGACAAACCAGCTACCTCAAGAACATCAAGCTCACTTCTATCCCGGCGTCTGAAATCTTTGGTGAGACCTACGCATATGTAAAGGACGGCACTGTGTACTTCATCGGCGGTCTTAATACAATCGATGGATACTCCGAGGTTGGCTTTGAGGTTTGGGTAAACGGAACTCAGGAGAATGACATCAAAACAAGCGAGGTCTACAAGAGCTTTACCGTAGGCACTGAAATTACAAAAACATCTACTGATTTCGGTGTAGGCGAGGGCGGTTACATCTTCATTACCGAGAAGCCCGATCTTAACACGAATGATGTAGTAACAATCAGACCGTATATCAAAGATGCAAACAAAAAGTATTACCACGATGAGGATTTCATCCTCAAGCTTACGATATAACACGAGGAGGTCTTGATGATGAAAAAATATATTACTCCCGAAATGGAGATTTCAAAATTCGCAATGGAAGATGTTATCACAACATCGGCTGAAACACCGGCGATAAAATATGACGAGCTCGACCCGAGCTATCAGTTTGCTGCAGACGCAGACTACGGTACATTTAATCAATAGTATATTAAAAAGAGCACTGCAAACGCAGTGCTCTTTTTGCGTATAATGTGCAAACCATCGGGGTAATTCGTAAAATCAAAAGCCTTCCCCTACGTAGGGGAAGGTGGCAGCGATAGCTGACGGATGAGGTGAGGAAGAACAGACTGTACACCTCACCACCGCCTGCGGCAGAGCCTCTCCTCAAGGAGAAGCCTGGTGCAGACCGTCGGGGTCCCGTAAATAATATAATGTAAAAATATTCATATTATGCAAATATGGTCTTTCTTTTTTTTGCATTTTCCGTTATAATATATTATGTATGAATATAGGTATCACGAAATAGTCAATTGAGTTGGAGGCCAAGAGATATGAGCAGAAAGTCCGCCAGAGAGGCAGCCGTCCATATGATTTTTGAATATGGGTATAATGCAAGCTGTGTTGAGGATATTTTGGAGCATCGCTTCAGTCCGGAGTTTTTAG
>JAZTXE010000024.1:0-15827 GCA_045636205.1 Eubacteriales bacterium | reverse complement strand
CCACTGTCTTCATAGTGTTGTGAGCCGTCAAGCTCAATGATAATTTTAGACAATGCAATATAAAAATCAACTATGTATTTGCCGATTACCTTTTGCCGATTAACAGTCACAGGCAGCGTCTTTAAAAAATCATACCACAGGTGTTTTTCCTCTTTGGTCATGTTTTTTCTTAAATTTTTAGAATTCTCTGTCAATGCGGGGTTGTTTCTTTTCATATTTTGCCCCTTGTCGGTTTTATGTAGTTTTCTCACCTCATCCACCGCTTACGCGGTCCCCCTTCCCCTCAAGGGGAAGGCAATAAGGCTTCTCCTTGAGGAGAAGCTGTCACCGCAGGTGACTGATGAGGTGGAAAAGCGGTGGTTTATTCATCGGTAATTTCAAAAAGCTCATTTGGAGTGCATTCAAATATTTGGCATAGAGCCTCTATGTTTTCATAACGTATTGATTTGGTTTCGTTATTAATCATACGGCTGAAATTCTGATAACTCATGCCAAGTTGCTTAAAAAGCCAATATTTGGTTACGCCTTTTTTCTCTAAAAGTTCTATCACTCTTAATTTAATCATAAGATACTTCCTCATTACTTATTTTTTTATTAGATAGTATCTTATTATTCATCTTTACATGTAGACTATTGCATTATATAATGTAATAGTCTATAATCTCAGATAATCATTGCCAAGGAGTGGATAGTATGCTTGATATTTACACGGTGAGTTTTTTCGGACATCGTCAGGTGGACAATTATTTTGCTTTGGAGAGTCGGCTTGAGGAGATAGTCGAAAATCTAATGCGCAGTAAAGAATACGTGGAGTTTTTGGTGGGTAAAAACGGTGAGTTTGACACGCTGGTTGCATCGGTCATAAAGCGAGTGCAGAAAAAACGCGGGAGTGAAAACAGTTCGCTGAGCCTTGTGCTCCCGTATAAGACCTCGGATATATCAAAAGACCGCGACTTCCTTGAAGCGTTTTACGATTCGGTCGAGATATGCCGTGAGTCGGAGAGTGCGCATTTTAAAGCCGCGATACAGATACGCAACCGAAATATGGTCTCGCGCTCGAATTTGGTGATATTCTACGTGAGCAAAAAGTCGGGCGGCGCGTATCAGACATATGAATGGGCGCAAAAGAGCAATAAAAACATAATAAATCTGGATAAGATTTGATAAAAACTGCGAAAAAAGGCGAAAAACACCTTTACATATGGGAAAAATAGGGGTATAATTTATCTATAGAAGCTTGGGAGGTAGCCGCAAGGATGCTTATTATTATTTCCGGGAGTTCCGGAGTCGGGAAAAACACGATAATAAACCGCCTTTTTGAGGAGAGCTCAAGGCTTGCCCTGCTTCCTACAATGACCACGCGCGCCATGCGTCCGGGCGAGAGCCAGAACAATCCGTATCGGTTTGTTTCAAAGGATGAATTCCTCGCGGCGCTTGATGCGGGCGAAATGCTCGAATACTGCGAAATCCACGGGAATTTGTACGGCACAAACCGCCTGATTTTAGAGGATATGCAGACCGCGGGCAAGGTTCTTATAAAGGATATTGACGTTGAGGGCACGATAAATCTGATGAAGGCATTGCCGTCGGTTGTAAGTATTTACTTAAAGCCGAAAAGCCGCGAGGTGCTTGAGGATCGCTTGCGCGGACGCGGCGAGGAGCAGATTGAGCTGCGGCTTAAGCGATACGAGTATGAGGAATCCATGGCGCATCATTACAAGTACGTGCTTATTAACGATAAAATTGATGATACGCTTGCTGAGATACGCAAGATTGTGCGTCAAGAGGCGCAGGCGGCGGGGATAGAGTCGCCCATTTAAAATTGCTTCTTTTCATTTCTCATTTTTTCTCCCCCCTTTTGTCTTCTCCCCTCGTTTGGTGAAAGCCGGATGAGGGGAGTAGATTTTATAATGCGTTTTTTATTGCAGGGAAGGCTATAAAAAGGAGTTGTTGTTATATGGCGGATAAATTTATTTTCTCAGCGGGCGAGCGAGTGATATTCACCGCCTGGGGTACGCAGGAGCTTGCCGCGCATGCACTGGTAAGCGGTGCTGAGGTTTTATTTTGCGATATTGACCCTGCCTGCGGCGGTGCGGATTTGGAGCATTTAAAAGAGCTTGTTTTAACAGGTGCGTCAAAATTCTTTACCTACCGTCAGGATGCCGCGGCGGACTTTGCGCGCGCCGCAGGGGTTGAGGTTATAATACTTCCCGAAAAAGAAGCGGTTTCGGACGCTGATATGCGACCTGCGTATGACAGTCAGGCATTCCGTTATGCAACACCGCCTGACGGGCAGTATCCGTATTACATGTTGTATTTAAACGGTGTTGAGACGTTTTGCCGCGAGTGTGCGAAAAAAAGGAAGGGGAATTTATAGTATGTCGGAGAAAGTTACAAGTGAGAATGCACCCGCCGCGATTGGCCCATACTCGCAAGCGGTGATTGCGGGCGGTATGGTGTATACCTCGGGTCAGATAGCGATAAACCCCGAGTCAGGCGAGGTTGAGGCTGCGGGGATAGCTGAGCAGACCCGCCAAATTTGCGAGAATTTAAAGGCGGTGCTCGAAGCCGCGGGAAGCTCGCTCGACCGCGCGGTAAAGACCACGTGCTATTTAAGCGACATGGCGGATTTTTCCGAGTTTAACGCGGTGTATGCCGAGTATTTTACAAACAAGCCTGCGCGCTCATGCGTGGCGGTTAAAGCACTTCCCAAGGGCGCTCTTGCAGAGGTGGACGTAATAGCCGAGGTTGTGGTATAATAACCTCAGGAAAAAAACGCAAAGCGTTTTGGATTGTGGTATAATTAATTAACTAAGTAGGGGCGATTCACTGTAGCGAGTATATCGTCAAAGAGTCATTATTTATAAAAAATGGAGTATTGTTTTATGAAACTATCGGGAGCAGACATAGTTGTACGCACGCTCATTGAGCATGGGTGTGACGTGGTGTTCGGGTATCCGGGCGGGAATATTTTAGATGTCTATGACTCGCTCTACAAGTACAAAGAGGAGATTTGCCACGTGCTTTCCGCCCACGAGCAGGGTGCCGCGCACGCGGCAGACGGCTATGCCCGCGTGACGGGCAGGACCGGTGTTGTCATTGCAACCTCGGGTCCGGGCGCAACGAACCTGGTAACCGGTATTGCCACCGCGTACTTAGACTCGGTACCTATGGTCGCCATATGCGGAAACGTGGATTCTGACAGGATAGGAACCGATAGCTTTCAGGAGATAGACATAACCGGTATAACACTTCCGATTACCAAGCACAATTACTTTGTAAGTGACGTGTCAGAGCTTGCCGATACTATACGCGAGGCGTTCATGCTCGCACGCTCGGGGCGGCCGGGGCCTGTACTGGTGGACGTGCCGCGCGATGTCCAACGCGCGATATGTGAGTACTCACCCAAAGTACCGCTTGAGCCGCAGGGGATGATTGCCGCGAAGCGGATGCGCATTTCCGATGCGGCAGAGTTTATAAACTTATCAAATCGACCGCTCGTGTATTTCGGCGGAGGCGTGGTGTCCTCGGGTGCCCAGACGCAGGTTATAGAGCTTGCCGAGCGGCTTGACGCACCGATTGCCTGCTCGATGATGGGGCTTTCGGCTCTGCCCACTGACCATCCGCGTCTTCTGGGCATGCAGGGCATGCACGGCGGATACGCAAGCTCGCGCGCTATGGATAATGCAGACTGTATTATCGCCTTAGGCGTGCGTTTTAACGACCGCGCGACCGGGCGCGGTGCGCGCTTTGCAAGCTCGGGCAAGATTGTGCACATAGATATTGAGGGTGCAGAGCTTTCAAAAACCGTGAGCGAGGAGCACAGCTTAAGGGGCGATTTAAAGCTGACGCTCTCCGAGCTTATCCCGCTTATAGAATCCACTTCGCGCCCGCACTGGAGCGAGGAGATTTCACGATATAAAAGAGAGCAGGAAAAGCTTCTTGACACGCGCGATGGCATGACACCGCGCGCGGTAATAGAGGCGATAAACCGCCACGCGGGCGTGAGCACGCCGATTGCGACGGACGTAGGCCAGCATCAGATGTGGGCGGCGCAGTTTTTAAACTTCAAGCACGAGCGCAGGTTTATATCCTCAGGCGGACTCGGAACCATGGGCTTTGGCATGGGCGCGGCGATTGGTGCGGCGATTGGCGCGGGTGAGCGCACGATACTCATAACAGGTGACGGAAGCTTCGGCATGAGCTTAAACGAGCTTGCCACCGCGGTTTCAAATAAAGTTCCGATTACCGTGGTTATATTCAATAACCGCGCACTCGGCATGGTACGCCAGATTCAGGGCGAGTGCTTCGGCGGAAGATATTCATACACCGAGCTTGAGCGCGAGACGAATTTCGTAGCCGTTGCGCGCGCATTCGGTGCAGAGGGCTCGCGGGTTGAGAGTATACCCGAGCTTGACACGGCGCTTGAATGTGCATCAAAAAGTAACGGTGTATATCTTATAGACTGCGCGCTTTCAAGAGACGAGCTTGTGCTCTCACCATATGAGGGATTGGGGGAATAGGTCTGTGAAGAGGTTTACCGTGGCGGTGCTGGTACGAAACGAATTTGGCGTGCTAAATCGCGTCACCAGCATGTTCAGACGCCGCCAGTTTAACATACGCGCACTCACGGTTAGTGAGACCGAGACGAATCTATACTCGCGCATCACCGTAATTTTTGAGGGCGAGGATGATATGGCAGAGCAGCTCATAAACCAGCTCTACAAGCTGCCCGACGTATGCGCGGTGCGTGAGATGGGTGCGGATGAGTCGATAAGCTGTGAGGTTATGCTCATAAAGCTAAAAAATGAGGAGCAAAGCCGTGACGCGATACGTTCTGCGGCGGAGGCTTGCAAGGCGGAGATTGTAGATTACACGCGCGATGCGATGATTTTGCAGATTACGGGTGACAGCGCGCGGCTTGACGCATTCTTGGACGTAATGCGCGATTATACGATACTTGAAATGTGCCGCACAGGTGTTGTAAGCCTTGAGCGCGGCGCAAGCACGATAAAAGAAACGGTTTAAATTGTAATATTTGCAGGGGATGGCACGGAGGCACTCGCGATTGTTTTAAAAATCAATACTTAATAAAAGGCTCCCTCTGATGAGGGAGCTGGATTTTGCCGCAAGGCAAAAGACTGAGGGAGAGTATGTAGGGGAAGGCTTTGTGAGAAGAGGAGACCCGCCCCTGCGTAGATGATTGTTACACAAAAAGCGGTGTGCCGTATGGCACACCGCTTATATATTTATCTTCCCACGCCGTTGGGCTGTCCTATCTTATTGAGCTCAGCTTCGTCCATGAGCACAACGTCAATCGTAAACTCGCGTCCCTGACGGTAGACCGTGATTGAAACCGTCTCGCCCGCCTTGTGCTCGTCGCGTATCTTCTTAATCTCCTCCTGCGAGGTCAGCGGAGTACCGTTCATCGCAACGATTACGTCACCTGACTGCAGACCTTTCTTGTACGCGTCCGAATACGGATGCACGAACTCGACGTACATACCCGGCTTTAAGCCGTAAAATGCCGCATCGCGCTCGGAAATCGTCGCACCGCTTATGCCGATGGAGGGTCTTCCGCGCACATACCCGCGCGATATAAGCTCATCAATTATCGGCTTTGCAGTGTTTATCGGAATCGCAAACCCAAGCCCCTCATAGTAGGAGATGCCGATTTTAACCGTGTTTATTCCGATTACCTGACCGTACTCGTTTACAAGCGGTCCGCCGGAATTTCCCGGGTTAATGGACGCATCCGTCTGGATAAGAGTCATCTCCTCGTCCTCGACTACGATGTTGCGGTTTATCGCGGAGATAACGCCGGTGGTCACCGTGTTCTGGAGCTGGATACCCGCGGGGTTTCCGATGGCTACCGCCAAATCGCCCTGCTCAAGCAGGTCGGAGTTACCAAACTCCGCGGCAGGCAGACCCTGGGCATCCACCTTGAGCACGGCAAGGTCCGTGCGTGAATCCGTGCCGATTACATGCGCATCATAGCTCTTGCCTTCATCGGTGACTACCGAGATTTTGTTCATGTTCTCAATAACATGGTTGTTGGTGATTATATATCCGTCCGCACTCATTATAATTCCCGAGCCCACGCTTGAGCTTGAGAAGTTCATGCTGCCCTCTGCCACAACGCCGACGACCGACGTGCGGACTTTTTTTGCTATCTGCTTTACCGTCAGCTTACCGCCGGGTGCGGGTGCTTCTTCGACGTCATTGGGAGTCGGGGCAATCTGCAGATGCTCCTCGACCTGCGGCTCTTCGCGCCCGAAAAACGGATTTCCCGGACGGCGGTCATTGTGCACCTCAAAGTGGCCTGTTGAAGGATTAAACCCTATATCCAAATCACGCACCGCGCGGAAGATACCCACCGCGAGTATCGCGGTAAGGACCACGTAAAACGCAATCACGCACGTGATGAGCACCGCGACCCACCTGCGCTTTTTCTTCTTTTTAACCTGCATGTTAATGCGAGCACCGCCCGCTTGCACGTTGCCATCCTCCCACATCGGCGGGCGGTTCTCGCCCTGCTCGTGTGCGGCGGATGACCATGCATACGTCGGGTTCTCGTTTGTCGGCGCACTCTGCGCAAAATCCTCGGACTTTGCTTCTTCCTCAGGCTCCGTGACCTGCTCTGCCGCAGGCTCGTCCTGCGCCTGCTCTTCTAAAAATTTCTCAAAAACCTCGGGAGCAGCCTCGTGCTCATTCTCCTGCTCGGGGGTTTGGTTTAAACGTTCGTCTGACATCTTTTTTCCTCCTGATAGCTAAGTTATACCTAAATAATAATATAAAACAGGATGTATTTGCAATACAAATTATGACCTAACTGTTAATGTTTTGTTAACACTGCGCCGAATCCGTGTCCGCAATCCGCCTTGCGCGGCACTCAATCGGCAGTGAAAACGAAAACTCGGTCACACCGTCACGGCTTTTTACACCCACGTCACCGCGGTGCTGGTTAATTATCGTCTTTACAATATAAAGCCCAAGCCCAAGCCCGCTCTTATCCGTCCCGCGTGAACGGTCGGTCTTGTGGAACCTGTCAAACACGCAGGAAAGCTCATCAGGTGGGATAGTCTCGCCGCGGTTTGCAATGGAGAAGTACACCTTCCCCCCGCGCGATATAAGCCCGACCGAAACCGTGCTCCCGCGCTCTGAGAACTTTATCGCGTTCTCGGTTAAGTTATACACCGCCTGATATATCATGTCCTCATTCGCGCATACATTTACGCTGTACGCGCAAAGTCCTACGTCCATATCCAGCTCTTTTTCCTTCATCCGCTCTTCAAAGCCGACTATGACGCGGCGAGTAAGCTCGCACATATCAAACCACGTGCTTTCCGCGGATACATCCTTTGCCTGCAGGCGCGTGATGTCAAGCATACGACTTACAAGGCGCGAGAGCCTCTTTACCTCATCGGAGATGATTTTAAGGTAGTGCTCACGGCGCTCCTCGGGTATCGTGCCGTCGAGGATGCCGTCAACAAACCCTCCGATTGATGTCATCGGGCTTCGAAGCTCGTGCGATACGTTTGCTACAAAGCTGCGCCGAAGCTCCTCTGAGCGTTCGAGGGAGTCCGCCATATTGTTAAAGGCAAGCTCCATTTCGCCAATCTCGTCCGAGCTCGTCACGGGAACGCGAGTCTTAAACTCGCCCTGAGCAAAGCTCTTCGCCGCCAAGGATATGCGCTTTATCGGGCGCGTCAGACTCCGCACCGCGAGGTATGACGCAATAGCCGCAATAAGGAGCACCGCGATTGCCGAGATAATAAACATCTTGAGAATGTCGTATAAAAGCTCGCGCATCGAGCTCATCGGCGCGGTGACGAATACGTACCCCGCATACTGCCCGAGCGAATTCTTGGCAGGCACCGCAACCGTGTAGTTGCTGCCCTTGTACAGTCCGCCAAGGCTTCCGACGCCCGAGTAATATCCGTCCTCCGCAAGCTTTTTTATTATCCCGTCATTGATGTATGCGCCGTTGTACGCGCGCGGGGTATCGTCAGAGGTCATGACCACCTGACCGTCCGTACTCGAAATAAGCACGTGCACCATGCCACCCTCGGTAACTGATGAGAGCATAAACCTGAAAGAATTTTCACGCAGCGCACTGTAATTTTTGAGAAGGTCGGTCGTAAGACCTGCTACCTGCACCGCCTTATTGTCGAGCATCTGCCGCTTTTCCTTTATCGAGTATTTATACCCCTGCCAGCCCATCGTGCCGCCGAGTATGATGACGCTCATCATAATAAGCGCGGTGGCGGAGAAGAAATACTTCCGCAGTAAATTATTCTTCATCAATCCTGCGCCTCAAACTTGTATCCGACGCCCCAGACCGTCTTAAGCGACCACTTGTCACTCACGCCGTCTATCTTCTCTCTGAGACGCTTTACGTGAACGTCAACCGTGCGCGAGTCGCCGAAATACTCAAAGCCCCACACATCGTCAAGCAGCTGATTTCTCGTAAATACGCGGTTTGGGTACGATGCCAGATAGTGCAGAAGCTCAAGCTCCTTGGGCGGCATCTCTACCTTCTTTCCGTCAACGAGTACCTCGTATGCCTCAATATTTATGCTTATGCGGTCATATCTCAGGATTTTCGAGTTTTCCTCACCCTCGCTCTCACTTGTGCTGCGGCGCAGCACCGCGCGTATGCGCGCAATGACCTCTTTCATGTCAAACGGTTTTGAGATATAATCGTCTGCGCCCATCTCAAGCCCCATTACCTTGTCAAACGTCTCATCCTTTGCGGTTAGCATTATAATCGGAGTCTTGTCGGTCTTGCGTATCTCACGGCATACACTCCAGCCGTCCATAACCGGAAGCATCAGGTCTAAAAGCACCATGTCCGGCTTAAACTCGTAAAACGTGTCCACGCCTGCACGGCCGTCCTCGGCAATGCGTACCTCGTAGCTCTCCTTTTCCAGATACAAGCGTATAAGCTCGGCTATGTTTTTATCATCCTCTACAATCAATACCTTGACTGACATATCTTCCACCGTCCTTTTTCTGTTCTATACCCTTATTATACACCAATTTGCACCCGAATAGTGAATATTTTGTAAATCGTCGGCAAATTTTCCGTTTCCAACGCAGGAACCATTTCATTGGGTTTTGCGCTGCGGGATGATAGACGTAACCTGATGCGTGGAATTTAGTTTTCCACCTCATCAGTCACCTTGCGGTAACAAAGCCTTCCCCTTTTAGGGGAAGGTGGGTTTTGCGCAGCAAAACTCGGATGAGGTGTAAAACAATCGTAGGGGCGGGCCTGTGTGCCCGCCCGCGAATATTCTTGTTACCACCGCACGAAATATTCAAAAGAAACAGGGAGGGCTATATAAAAAGCCCTCCCCTACAAATTTTACAGGTCGCAGTGGGTAAGGCATCCCTTAACCATTACCGCGCTGACCTGATATTCATCATCAAATACCGCGATGTTTGCAAGCTTGCCCGGAACCAGGCTTCCCATCAGGTGGTCAACACCCGCTACGCGTGCGGGAGTAAGAGTCGCCATCTTGACCGCCTCGCAAAGCGGCACATCCGCCTTCTCAACCATGACCTTAATGAGTCTGTCCGCGGTAGCTACACTTCCGCAGAACGCACTGCGGTCGAGTAGCTTTCCCACACCGTCCTCAATCATGTACTTAACGCTTCCGAGCTGGCTCTGATATCCCTCGCCCATGCCCGCACCGTCAAGCGCGTCGGTTACCAGGCAGATGCTCGAGCTTCCCTTGCTCTTGTAGATGAGCTTTAACAAGCTTGCGGGCAGGTGGCTTCCGTCAGCGATAATCTCAACATCGAAATCGTCCATCAAATAACCGCTCTCAATAACACCCGCATAGCGGTATGCATTGATTCTGTGCACGCCGCTCATACCCGAATAGAAGTGCGTCAGCAGCGTATAACCGTAATCAGCCGCCTTTACCATATCCTCATAGAGCGCGTTGGAGTGTCCGACAGACGCAACAACTCCGCGACGGCGCAGCTCAAGCCCCATCTCCATGCCGCCGTCAAGCTCTGCCGCAACGTCCCAACGTCTGATTTCCGGATGCTTATCCAAAAGCGCGGTGTACTCCTCACGCTTGGGGTTTCTGATACTCTCCGGGTCCTGCGCGCCCGCCTGCTCAGGTGCAAAGTATGGTCCCTCAAGATGCGCGCCGATAAACATCGGCATATTCTCCGCCTCAGCCGCCTCTTTATATGCATTGAGCGAGTTTTCAAGCACGTCTGCCGGGCAGGTGGAAATCGTCGGCATCATAGCCGTCGTACCGTTTACCATGTGCATACGTGCCGCGGTCTTATACTGCTCGGTGTCACCGTATGTAAAGTCCGCACCGCCGCCGCCGTGCAGATGCAGGTCGATAAATCCGGGCGAAATATAGCGTCCCGCAACGTCTATAACCTTGTCGCATTCCTCTTTCAGCTCTCCCTTGAAGACGGATACGATGTTCTCGCCCTCGGCGATGACTCCGCCTAAATAGCTCTCGTTGGGTGTGATGACTACGCCGTTTACCAATGCAATCTTCATAACAGATACCCCTTCTTTTGTATTTTTTTATTTAAGCTCCTTTGCCGCCTTCACATAGCCCTCCACCTTGCGCGCACATTCCTCTGCGCTCTCGCCGCTTGCAAGGATGTACACCTTAATCTTCGGCTCGGTGCCCGAAGGTCTTATGATAAATGCGGTCTTATCCTCTAACTCAAAGTATAGCACGTTTGAGCCGGAAAGCTCAATCTTTTCTGTCAAATTATTGCCTAAATCTATTATTTCGCCGCTTAAGTAGTCGCGCACGCGCAAAACACGCACCCCGCCAATCTCACGCGGCGGGTTTTGACGCAAGCTGTCCATAAGCGCCTTCATGCGTGAAAGACCGTCCACACCCGGCATCACAATATTCTCAGTGTGCTCTGCGAAATATCCGTACTCCTCATACAGTCCGCCCAGCGCGTCATATAACGTCTTTCCGCGGTTGTGGTAGTATGCCGCCATCTCGGCTATGAGCATCGATGCGGTGACCGCGTCCTTGTCCCTGCAGTATCCGCCGACCAAGTATCCGTAGGACTCCTCGAAAGCGAGCAGGTACTCGTAAGAGCCCGCCTCTTCAAAGCCCTTTATCTTCTCAGCCATAAATTTAAAGCCGGTGAACGTGTCAAATACTTCTACACCGTGCACCTCACCCACGCGGCGCACCATCTCGGTTGTTACGATGGTCTTAATAGCAGCAGGACGCTCGGGCATAGTACCCGTCATCTTCTTTGCGCGGATAATATAATCAAGCAGCAGTACGCCCATCTGGTTTCCGCTTATCGGCACGTATTCGCCCGCGCTGTCGCGCACGATTACGCCGACTCTGTCCGCGTCCGGGTCGGTTCCTATTATGAGCGCAACGTCGTTTTCACGTGCAAGCTCTATCGCCTGAGTAAAGCCCCCTTTATTCTCAGGGTTCGGGCTCTTTACCGTCGGGAAGCTTCCGTCAATCTGCATCTGCTCGGGCACACATATGATGTGCTTTATGCCTATTCTGCGCAGAATCTCAGGCACAAGCTTGTGTCCGGTACCGTGGAACGGCGTGTAGACTATCTTAAAGTCCTCCGCCGCCTTTAAAACCTCCTCACGGTTTATCGCCATCTCCTGCGCGTGGAAGAGGAAGGATTCGTCAACCTCCTCACCGATAAGTGTGATTAAACCTTTCTTAATCGCCTTGTCATAATCCATGGACGTAATGCCCGTGAAAATATCCGTCTCGGAAATCGCCTTTGCCACAACGTCTGCATGCGCAGGCGGTAGCTGCGCACCGTCCTCCCAGTACGCCTTGTAGCCGTTATACTCCTTCGGGTTGTGGCTTGCGGTTATGTTAATACCCGCAATGCATCCGATAGTGCGGATGGCAAAGCTAAGCTCAGGTGTCGGGCGCAGTGACTCAAACAGGTACACCTTAATACCGTTTCCCGCAAGCACACATGCCGCCTCGCGCGCAAAAACATCACTCATAATGCGGCAGTCCATCGCGATTGCCACGCCGCGCTCGCACGCTTCCTCGCCAAGCCCCTTTATAAGGCTTGCCATACCCTGCGTCGCCTGACGCACGGTATATACGTTCATGCGGTTTATTCCCATACCCAGCACACCGCGCAGTCCCGCAGTACCAAAGCTGAGCGGCGCAAAAAATCTGCTCTCTATCTCCTTTTCATCATCGGCAATCGCTTCAAGCTCCGCGCGCTCCTGCGCACTGAGTGCTGATGAGATAAGCCACTTTCTGTACTCTTCCATATAACTCATATTTTTTCTCCTTTCTCCGCCTTGCGCGGCAAAACCAATATAATATACTATGCAAGAAATCTTTAATTTATAGATAATTAATCCTGACTTCATCGAAGCTACTTGTGGTAGCTCCCGCCGTTTCCTATCTGAAACGCGCGGTAAATCTGCTCAAGCAGCATCACACGCGCCAAATGGTGCGGAAACGTCATGGGTGACATCGAAAGCCGAAGCTGCGCCTGACGCTTTAGCTCACCCGCAAGACCGTTTGACCCGCCTATCAGAAAGCAGAGCTTTGACACTCCGCCGACTCCCGCATCAAATATCGTGCGCGAGAATTCCACACTGTCGTACATCTTTCCCTCAATGCACATCGCGGCAAGCATAGCTCCTTTGGGAATTCTGCGCCGTATCTCCTCGGCTTCGCGCGCGAGCGCGTTTTCTATCTCACCCGCAGACGGGTTCTGACTCAAGCGGTACTCGGGAATTTCTATAACCTCGACCTTAGTGTATGCCCCAAGCCTTTTTAAATACTCGTCGCAAGCGGAAATTAAGTATTTCTCCTTCATTTTTCCCACGCAGATGAGCGTTATTTCCCGCATTTCAAACACTCCCCGTCCAATTCATATACATGCCCGCGCTCACTCCTCGGCGCGACCTGAAGCATCACGTCAACCCCCGGGATTATCCCCGCGTCGGTAAGGCACCTGTGCACCGTGTCATACGCAAGGCGCGGCGTGTTGTTCTCGCGGCTTAAATGCCCGAGCACCAGGTATTTTACACCGCACTGCGCGGCATAAAGCGCGCATTTGGCGCAGTCTCCATTTGAAAGATGCCCGCGCTCACTCGCTATGCGCCGCTTGAGCATGGGTGGATACGGTCCGCGAGCAAGGCTTGCCTCGTCATAGTTTGCCTCGAGCACAACCAACTGTGCGCCCTCTAAAAGCTCATTGAGCCTCTGCGGCACGTGCCCGAGGTCCGTGGCATACACAACCGAGCTTCCCCCACCGTCTATCCGAAACCCGACGCTGTGCCGAGTGTCATGCGGGGTTTTAAACGGCAATATTTTTATATCACCAATGGCAAATTCCACGTCCGTGTCAAATCCTATCACTCGCCCGGCAAGCGCGGGGTATATCTCGCGCAGCGCGTCATACGTCCCCTCGCGTGCTGCAAATATGGGTATATCCCACTTCTTCTGCAGCACCTCAAGACCGCGAATGTGGTCTGAATGCTCATGCGTTATAAGTATCGCGCTTATTTCACCCGGCGTAACGCCCAGCGATATGAGCCCGTTTGTAATTGAGCGCGCTGAAATCCCCGCATCTATCATAAGATGCGTGATACCGTCGGATATGTATGTGCAGTTTCCGCTTGACCCACTCGCAAGCGTGCATACCTTAAGCATAAACCTTTTCCGTAACCTTTCCAAATAAAAATCATCTCTACCGGCTTAGTATATAGTTGGCACAGTCTCTGCAAACCCGCCGTAAGGCTTCTCCTGTTAGGAGAAGCTGTCACGAAGTGACTGATGAGGTGGAAAAGTATTTGCATTGAATACGTTATCTCTTCCGTCCCGCAGCGCTCTCACCTCATCCGAGTTTTGCTGCGCAAAACCCACCTTCCCCTTGAGGGGAAGGCTTTTTATCGGTTTTTCCGGCAAAATAGCCTGTTTTAAAACTAAAAGCTGCCCGGCGAAGCACACCGGGCAGCCCGAAAAGACATATTTTAAAGCGCCTGTTTAATAAGCGGCTCGTCCGGCTCCTCTACACGGCGTATATCCGCGCCAAGCTGAGTAAATTTCTCAACTATATCCTCGTAGCCGCGCTCAATATGCGATATATCCTCAACAACCGTGGTGCCCTCCGCGGCAAGACCGGCTACAACCATAGCCGCGCCCGCGCGCAGGTCACACGCTTTGACAGGTGCGCCCTGAAGCTTTTCCACGCCCTCAAAGACCGCGATCTTGCCGTCAACCTGAATGTTGGCGCCCATGCGCTTTAACTCATCCACATAACGGTAACGGTTGTCCCAAACGCTCTCGGTTATAAGGCTCATACCGTCCGCCATAGACAGAAGCACCGCCGCCTGCGGCTGCATATCCGTAGGGAATCCGGGGTAGGGCAGAGTTTTTATATTCGTCTTCTGAAGCTTTTCGCAACCGCGAACCAGCACCGAATCGTCAAACTCGCAAACCTCAACACCCATCTCAAGGAGCTTTGCGGTAATACATTCCAAATGCTTGGGTATAACGTTCTTTACAAGCACCTCACCGCCGGTCGCCGCCGCGGCAACCATATATGTTCCCGCTTCAATCTGGTCGGGGATAATCGTATACGTTCCGCCGCAAAGATTCTCCACACCGCGGATTTTTATAACATCCGTGCCCGCGCCGATGATATTCGCGCCCATGGAGTTTAAGAAGTTTGCAACGTCAACTATATGCGGCTCCTTCGCGGCATTTTCAATAACCGTCATGCCCTCGGCAAGCACCGCCGCGAGCATTATATTTATCGTAGCGCCCACGCTTACAACGTCAAGATACACATTTGCGCCCTTGAGCCTGCCGGGAGCCTCAGCGATTACAAAGCCGTTCTGAATTTCTATATTGGCACCCAATGCCTTAAAGCCCTTCGTATGCTGGTCAATCGGTCTTACACCGAAATCGCATCCGCCGGGCAGCGCGACCTGCGCTGAATAGAAACGACCCAGCAACGCACCAATCAGATAATATGATGCGCGTATGGTTCTGACCGTCTCATACGGTGCCTTGCAGTTTACGACGCGGGAGCAGTCAACCTCCACGCAGGAGCTGTTAATGAGCTTGACCGACGCACCCATATCGCGCAGTATATCCAAAAGACGGGTAACGTCCGATATTTTCGGGATATTCTCAATGCGGCATACACCCTGCACCATAAGCGCAGCAGGGATAATCGCGACCGCAGCGTTCTTAGCGCCGCTTATCGGCACTTCGCCACGCAGCTTGATACCGCCGTTTATAACGTACTTAGTCAATCCTCGCACCCTCTCGTAAAATTCATCCTCAGCTATAGTTTCCCTTATAATAACAATAGTATAACATCTATATTACAATTTTTCAACAATAAAATTGCGCATTTTTTCTACTCGAGCGCAACCACCTTGCCGTTTAGCGCATTGATGTACCAAAACTCACCGTGGAGTGACACCCGCCATACCGGTGAGAGCTCGGTAACTCCGCTCTCATACTCGGTCGGAGAGCTCATAATATACCCGGGCGCAATCTCTTCTATCTTCCCGCCCGCAACCGCAACACTCTGCAGATACTCGGCAAAATTGAGCATAAGCCCGCTTATCGAATACGGTGTTATATTCTGCAGATGCGATATTTCACCCATCGGAATCCGACCTGAAATCATCATCTTGTCCGAGTCTTCTTTGCACTCAACACGGCAGTTGAATATCGGAAGCCCGCCGCTTGCGCATATCCCGCCGAGAGCGTCGCCGTCGCCACTCATGGAGACAATATTTACCCTCATGCTCTTTAGCTTATCCTCGAAAAACCTTTCTAAAGTCGGAG
>JAZTXE010000023.1:0-3516 GCA_045636205.1 Eubacteriales bacterium | reverse complement strand
GCTCACAGAACGACATGGCTACGATCCGACTTTGGTGGTGGAGAGTATGCAGCACTACACCCGCACTACGTTCGTGGCGGTGCGTTTCGGCAACGTGCTGGGCTCCAACGGCTCGGTTATTCCGCTGTTTAAGCGACAGTTGGCCAGCGGTGGTCCGTTGACGGTCACCGATCGCCGCGTAGTGCGCTACTTTATGACCATCTCCGAGGCATCTCAGCTGGTGATGCAGGCGGGCGCGATGGCGGAGCGTTCTCAGGTGTTCGTGCTGGATATGGGTGAGCCGGTGCAGATTTTGATGTTGGCCGAGAATTTGGTGCGTATGGCGGGTTTGACGCCTTACGTGGACGTGGACATCATCGAGACGGGTCTGCGCCCCGGTGAGAAGCTGTACGAGGAGCTGTTGATGGACAGCACCAGCCTGACGGCCACCAAATACGAAAAGATTTTCGTCGAGCAGCAGGAGACTATCAGCCCGGATTATATTATGGACTGTCTTGAAAAGCTTGACCGCGCGGTAACGGATAACATCTCAAACTGCGAGATGATAGAGCTTATGAAGGACATGGTGTCCACGTATTATGACCCCAAGCAGATAAATTCTGCAGCAGTTGGGAAAGTTGTGGAAATAGCAAACACTTAAAAAGGGATGACGGGAATGGAAAAAGAAAAAATCTGGCTTTCTACGCCTACCATGCACGGAGAGGAAATGCAGTTTGTGCAAGAGGCGTTTGATAAAAACTGGATTGCGCCGCTCGGCTTTAATGTTGACGGATTTGAGCGCGAAATGTCAGAGTACTTGGGAGTTGGTTATGCCGCTGCCCTCACCGCGGGAACCGCGGCACTGCATCTTGCTATAAAGCTTGCAGGAGTAGAGCGCGGTGACGTTGTACTGTGCTCGGATTTGACATTTGTTGCAACTGTTAACCCAGTTGCATACGAGGGTGGCGAAATTGTTTTTATCGACAGTGAGCGTGATACCTGGAATATGGACCCGAAGGCACTTAAGATTGCGCTTGAGAAGTACAAGGGCAAAGTGCGCGCGGTTGTAGTTGTGAATCTGTATGGAACGCCTGCAAAGCTTGACGAAATACGAAAGCTGTGCGATGAGTACGGTGTGGTTATGATAGAGGATGCTGCGGAATCTCTCAGTGCGAAGCACAAGGGACAGCAGACCGGAACGTTTGGTCAGTATAATGCGATAAGTTTCAACGGCAATAAAATTATTACGTCTTCCGGCGGCGGAATGCTTCTTTCTGATGATGAAGAGGCGGTTAAAAAAGCGCGCTTTTGGTCTACTCAGGCGCGAGAACCTGCTCCGTGGTACCAGCATGAGGAAATCGGGTACAATTACCGCATGAGTAATGTGGTTGCGGGTATCGGCCGCGGTCAGCTTATACATTTGGAAGAGCACAAAGCGCTGAAAACTGAGATTTACAAGCGCTATCAAGCGGGATTTGCAGGTTTGCCGGTTAGCATGAATCCGTGGACCCAGGAGTCCGAGCCAAACTTCTGGTTGTCTTGCCTGCTGATAGATGAGAGCGTTGCGGATAAAGTAACACCGGAAACACTCAGACTCGCGCTCCAGGAGGAGAATATCGAGGCGCGCCCGATTTGGAAGCCGATGCATATGCAGCCGGTATTCAAGGCGTGTGACTTTGTTTCGGCAGTGGGTGACGTGAGCGCGGACATATTCAGCCGTGGTCTGTGCTTGCCGAGTGACATTAAAATGACCGTCGCACAGCAGGAAAAGGTCATTGAGATTATAAAACGAGAGTTTGAAAAGAGTGTGTAAAAATGCAAAACAACCATAAACCTTACGGCATATACGAGCGGTGGTTTAAACGTCCGGTTGATATTGCGTGCGCACTCGCGGCGCTGCTCGTGTTTTGGTGGCTGTACATAATCGTTGCAGTTTTGGTGCGGATTAAGCTCGGAAGCCCGGTGCTTTTCTGTCAACCGCGACCGGGTAAGGATGAAAAGATTTTTAAGCTGTACAAATTCCGAACCATGACAGATGAGCGGGATGAGGACGGAAAGCTCCTGCCTGACGACGTAAGGCTTACGAAGTTCGGAAAGTTCTTGCGGTCAACCAGCTTGGACGAGTTGCCCGAAGCGTTTAATATTTTAATAGGCGACATGAGCGTAATAGGCCCGCGACCGCAGCTTGTGAGGGATATGGTGTTTATGACTAATGAGCAGCGCAGGCGCCATTGCGTAAGACCGGGGTTGTCGGGGCTTGCGCAGGTCAGAGGACGCAATGCTGTGTCGTGGGAAGGGAAGCTTGCGACGGATTTGGAATACATAGAAAAAATAACGTTTTCAGGTGACGCGAAAATTGTTCTGCAAACCGTGCTTAAAGCGGTAAAACGCGAGGGCGTAAGCGCAGAGGGAATGGACACCGCCGAGGACTTCGGAGACTACCTGTTTCGCATCGGCGAAGTACCAAAAGACGAGTACGACCAAAAACAAAATGAAGCGAGAGAACTGTTAGAGGTGTGAGTGGAGAATAACGTGGGTATTGAGGTGAGTTTGTGAAAAAAGTTTTAATTGTGGCAAGTGTTGTATCTTTTATTGAGTGGTTTAATAAAGAAAATGTTGAGTTTTTAAAACAGAACATGGGATGCGATGTCCACATAGCATGTAATTTTGATTACTTTGAAGATACTGACGCGGAGAGAACTAAAACATATATTAACAAACTTAGGAAAGACGGGATTATTTTACATAATATTCACTTCGCAAGAAATCCCATAAAAAAAGAAAATATAACAGCGTATAAACAACTAAAAAAAATAATTGAAGAAAACGGATATGATTTAATACATTGCCATACGCCTGCGGCATCAATGATTACGCGAATTGCGGCAAGAAAAGATAGAAAACAAGGCAGTATAGTAATGTATACATGCCATGGGTTTCATTTTCACAAAAGGTCAAGTAAGAAGAATTGGCTTATTTACTATCCGATTGAGAAGATATTATCGAAGAACTGTGATTATATAGTAACCATAAATAAAGAAGACTATCGGCAAGCACAACAGTTTTATGCAAAGAACGTTAGGTACATACCGAGCGTCGGGGTAGATATAAATAGAATTAAAAATATAGATGTCGATAAAAGAGAGTATAAAATAAAAATCGGAATTCCTGAAGATTCGATAATGTTGCTTTCTATTGGTGAATTGATAGAAAGAAAGAATCACGAAGTTATAATCAGAGCTCTTGCACAATTAAAAAACAAAAGAATATATTATGTTATTTGCGGCAAAGGACGATTGAGAGAATATTTAGAAGATTTGTCAAGAGAGTTGGGAATAGCGGATAATGTAGTATTTCTTGGATTCAGAAAAGATATAGCAGAATTATGCAATACAGCGGACATCAGCGCGTTTCCATCAAAAATAGAAGGCTTAGGTTTGGCCGGGGTTGAAGCGATGGCAGCCGGTGTTCCGCTTGTTTCGTCTGATGTACATGGGATACTTGATTATGTTATAGATGGAAAGACAGGATATACGT
>JAZTXE010000022.1:0-19900 GCA_045636205.1 Eubacteriales bacterium | reverse complement strand
CTTCCTAAGACCGCTTGGCCTCCGACTTCGCCGTCTTTCAAGCGATATGTAAACTCAAGCTTAAATTTAAACGGATACATCTCAAGCGTTTCCGCATTGTCTTTGAGTGAAATGGTCAGCTCTGCAACGCCATTTTCGTTTGTTGAAACAACTTCCCACGGATAATTACGAGCAAAGCCATGTATTGGCATTTCGTATCTTTTTCCGTTTAACGTGTATGCCTGGTCGGGAAGTCTGCCACATGCTGGGAACAGTATCGGATTTCCGCCATGGAATTTTTCCTCCGGATTATTGTAAAACGCTTCTTCAAGATAAATGAGTTCCTTCCCATTGACCTTATAGCTTGTCAATATGCCGCCACGGCCTACCGCTACTTTTGCAGATGAATTTGTCACTTCATCAACAAGCAAGTATTCATTAAATTTGTTCTCTTCAATTTTTTTAACACTGTACATTTTAACTCACTCCGTAACTAAATTTTTTCAATATCGCAAACCGTCAGGCATCCGTCTGCCACGGTAAAACGCACTTCATAACCTGAGAAAACAAAACCGTACACGCGCTCAGGCGCGTTCTGATACTTAGGCCTTGGATCCTGCGCAAGCACCGCTATAAGTGCCGCCTGTTTTTCGTGGGGAATTTTATTTATAATCTCATCGGGAATTTTGACCTCAACCCGCTCATCCGCTTCAGGTGCAAACCCACCTTCGGCATTTACTCGTATATCTGCATAAGGCAGATACGGCTTTATGTCAAAAATTGGCGTACCGTCCATCAAATCCGCACCTGACACGCGCAGTATCGGACCGTCGGGCGAATTTAAAACTATCTCCTCCAGCTTTACCGCACTTAAGCCTATCGGATTCGGGCGGAACGGAGAGCGTGTTGCAAATACACCCATTCGCGTATTTCCGCCGAGTCTTGGCGGGCGAACTGTCGGCGACCATCCGTCACGCATTGCCTCGGAGAATTGCCATATAAGCCAAATATGCGAAAAACCTTCCAAACCGCGAAACGCATCGGGATTGCGAAACTCCGGCTCAAATACGATTTCTGCGGAAAGCTCATCCACCAGACCACTTTGGCGTGGGATTCCGAACTTAGTCGGAAAATCGCTGCGTATGCGGGCTATTATTTTAACTTCAAAGGAGTCTGACATACTGCACCTCTGCTACTAACAAGCGGGAAATGAAGAAAATTTCATTTCCCGCTCTATTTATTTTAAATTATACGCGGTCCTTTATCTCGCCGCAGATTTTTGCGATAAACTCGTCAAGAGACATTGTCTCGGTCTGGGCAGTGTCACGATTTCTGATGGAAACCGTGCGCTCCTCAACCTCTTTCTGACCGATTATTACCATGTACGGGATACGCTCAACCATCTGAGCCTCGCGAATCATGTAACCAATCTTCTCGTTGCGGTTGTCAATCGCGCAGCGCACGCCTGCACGACGAAGTGCTTCGTATACTTCATTACCGTACTCAGCACTCTTCTCAGATACGAGAAGAACCTTTGCCTGAGTGGGAGCAATCCATACCGGGTACTTACCTGCAAAATGCTCGGTGATTATTCCGATAAAGCGCTCGATTGAGCCGAAGCATACGCGGTGAATCATAATCGGGCGCTGCTTTTCGCCCTTCTCGTCAACATACTCAAGCTCGAAGTTTATGGGCATCTGGAAGTCGAGCTGAATGGTTCCGCACTGCCAAGTGCGTCCGAGTGAGTCTTCAAGATGGAAGTCAATCTTCGGACCGTAGAACGCGCCGTCACCCTCATTTATCGTGTACGGAAGTCCCAGCTTTTCAAGCGCGGTCTTCAGACCGTTGGTCGCTGCCTCCCAATCCTCATCGCTTCCCATGCTGTCCTCCGGACGGGTGGAGAGTTCAACCGAATATTTAAATCCGAACTTGTTATAAACCTCGTTTATCAGGTGAACTACGTTTACAATCTCGTCTGTAATCTGCTCGCGGCGCATGAAGATATGCGCATCGTCCTGAGTAAAGCAACGCACGCGGAACAGACCGTGAAGCGCACCGCGTAGCTCGTGGCGGTGAACCAGACCAAGCTCGCCCATACGGATAGGCAGGTCACGGTAGCTGTGCGGACGTGAACGGTAAACCATAACGCCGCCCGGGCAGTTCATCGGCTTTACGCAGAAGGTCTCTTCATCAATCTGAGTAGAGTACATATTATCCTTATAGTGGTCCCAGTGACCGCTGGTCTCCCAGAGATGGCGGTTCATGATAAGCGGAGTTGAAACCTCAACATAATCCTCACGTGTATGGATTTCGCGCCAATACTCGATAAGCGCATTCTTAAGCGCCATACCCTTGGGCAGGAAGAACGGGAAGCCGGGTGCTTCCTCTGCAAACATAAACATTCCCATTTCCTTACCTATGCGGCGGTGGTCGCGCTTTTCAGCTTCCTCAAGAAGCTTTAAGTAATCCTCAAGCTCCTGCTGAGACGGAAATGCGATACCCTTTACACGGGTAAGCATTTTGTTGTTCTTATCATTCTTCCAGTATGCACCCGACTGGTCCATAACCTTGAATGCTTTAAGAGCCTTGGTATAGGTAATGTGCGGACCTATGCACATATCTATATAGTCGCCCTGCTGATAGAAGCTTATCTCAGCGTCCTCAGGCAGGTCACCGATATGCTCGACTTTATACTTTTCGCCACGGCTTTCCATGAGCGCAATAGCCTCCGGTCGTGGCAGAATGTACGGCTTAATCGGAAGATTTTCTTTGGTAATCTTCTTCATTTCCTTCTCAATTGCCTGCAAATCCTCGTCAGAGAGTTTTTTGTCGCCCAGGTCAACATCGTAGTAAAAGCCATTATCCGTAGCCGGTCCGTAAGCAAAGATAGCCTCCGGGTACAGGCGCTTTATCGCCTGAGCCATGATATGAGCGGCACTGTGGCGAAGAACGTGCAGTTCTTCCTCCTTCGGGCACTCACCCGTAGTTCCGTTTGAATAGATAACTTTCATATAACATGTTCCTTTCCGTGAACAGAATATAATTATTCTATTTTATATAATGTATATTGTATAACAAATTTGGTCCAATAGTCAATAGATACTCGGTTTTTTTGTTATATAGCAATTTGCACAATCCCTTTTGCCTTGTTACCCAAAAATATGAATAAACTTAAAATATTCCTTGAATTTTATTCGGGCTATGCTATAATAAAAGAGGATTTTTGTCAAATACTGACAAAAATCGAAAAAACTTTTTTGGAGGAAGGAATAATGGAAAAATTATTCAAACTCAAAGAGCGCGGCACGAACGTCCGCACTGAAATCATTGCAGGTATTACCACATTCCTTGCAATGGCGTACATCCTGGCAGTTAACCCGGGTATGTTAGGCATCATTCCTGACGGCCCCGGCGCGGCTGCAATCTTCATGGCAACGGCACTGTCCGCTGCAATCGCAACCATCTGCATGGCTTTCTTTGCAAACTACCCTGTAGCACTCGCATCCGGTATGGGACTTAACGCATTCTTTACATACACTGTATGTCTTACAATGGGTTATTCCTACAAAGTTGCTCTGACTGCTATTCTGCTTGAAGGTATCATCTTCATGATTCTTTCAGTCTTCAAGTTCAGAGAAGCTCTGGTTAACAAGATTCCGAAGAACTTAAAGCTCGGCATCACCGCAGGTATCGGCTTGTTTATCACCATCATCGCCCTTATCAACGCAGGTGTTGTTGTTAATAATGACTCTACTCTCGTAGGTCTCGGAAACCTCGGTTCTCCGCAGGTTGCTCTGGCAATCATCGGCCTTCTCATCATCGGTGTTCTGCACCACTTCAAAGTAAAAGGCGACATCCTCATCGGCATCCTTGCTACATGGGTTCTCGGCATTATCGCTCAGCTCACAGGCTGGTATGTTGTTGATATTGAAGCAGGCGTATACTCCCTGATTCCGTCCCTTTCTTGGGAAGCAATAAAGTCAAACTTTGCAGCTCCGGCTCTCTTCCAGTTTGACTTTGGCTTTATCAAGACAAACTTCATGTCCTTTGCAATCGTTCTCTTCACCTTCCTGTACACTGATATTTTTGATACCGTTGGTACTCTCATCGGTGTTGCTCAGAAGGGTAACCTCCTTGCTGAGGACGGCTCTCTCCCGCAAGCCGGCGGCGCTCTGATGGCTGACGCTGTAGGTACTGTTGCAGGTGCTTGCCTTGGTACTTCCACTGTTACAAGCTATGTTGAGTCCTCTGCAGGCGTATCCGCAGGCGGCAGAACCGGTCTGACCGCTCTGACCACCGGTATCCTGTTCCTGCTCGCTATCCCGCTTGCTCCTATTTTCCTTGCTATCCCGGGCTTTGCAACCACTCCGGCTATGCTCTTTGTTGGTCTGCTCATGCTCTCAGCTGTTAAGGAAATGGATTTTGACGGTGACGTAGCAGATACTATCGGCGGATTCCTCGCAATCGTTATGATGCCGATGACCTACTCCATCGCAAACGGCATTATGTTCGGCATGCTGGCATGGGTTATCCTCAAGCTCGCTACCGGCAAGGGCAAGGACATCTCCGCAATCATGTGGGTTTCCGTTGCACTGTTTGCAATTTATGTTGTACTCAAAGTAATGGGTCTTGCATAAATAGTTTTAAAACAAAAAAGCATCAAGGGCTCCTTGCATAATGCAGGGAGCCCTTTTTATCAGCACAGCATGAGAAAACGCGCCGCCTTGTTATAAGACAGCGCGTTTCATTTCTTTTTTATCCGATTTTTGATCCGGGCGGCACGTCGGAATCTAAGAAAATTACGCGTGCATCCTCACCCACGTCGGACGCCAGAATCATGCCCTGGCTTTCAACACCGCAGAGCTTTGCGGGTTTTAAGTTTGCAACAAATACTACGGTCTTGCCTATCATGTCCTCAGGCTTATACCACTTGGCTATGCCCGATACTACCTGACGTTTTTCAAAGCCCAAATCAACCTGCATTTTAAGAAGCTTCTTTGACTTCTCAACCGGTACGCATTCCAAAACCTTTGCTGCACGCAGGTCGGATTTAAAGAACTCATCAATCGTAATCTCAGGCTCAAGCGCCTCGTATTCAATCTGAGCCTCAGGTATGCTCTCTGCAGCAGCTGCAGCAGCTTTTGCCTCAGCTTCCTTCTCAAGCGCTTCAAGCTCCGCCTTAACGTCAATACGCGGGAATAGAACATCGCCCTTCTTAACGCTGTAGCTTGCCGCCTTGCCCCATGCAAGAGCGTCCCACTCGGTCAGTGCACTACCTGAAATTCCAAGCTGCTCGAACATCTTAACCGAGGTATCCGGCATTGCGGGTTGCAGCAATATTGCGCAAATGCGCAGCGCTTCACACAGCGTATAGAGAACCTCTGCAAGGCGCGGCTTGTTGGCCTCGTCCTTTGCAAGTGCCCACGGCATGGTTTCGTCAATATACTTATTTGCGCGGTGGATTAAATTCCAAACCTCACTGAGCGCATTCGGGAAGAGCATATCGTCCATGTTCTTCTGATATTTATCAATAACCTCTGCAGCAAGAGCTGAAACCTCATTATCAATCGCATCTGCCTTGCGCTCAGTCGGAAGAGTGCCCGCAAAGTATTTCTCAGTCATCGCAACCGTACGAGAGAGGAGATTACCCAAATCGTTTGCCAAATCTGAGTTTATGCGGTTAAAGAGCGCCTCGTTTGAGAACACGCCGTCAGCTCCGAACGGAACCTCACGCAGCAGGAAGTAGCGGATAGCGTCTACTCCGTATTTCTCACACAGAACTACCGGGTCAACCACGTTACCCTTGGATTTTGACATCTTACCGCCCTCAAGCAGCAGCCAACCATGGCCAAACACGCGCTTGGGAAGCGGAAGGTCAAGAGCCATGAGCATAATCGGCCAAATGATGGTATGGAATCTTACGATTTCCTTACCCACCAGATGAACGTCTGCCGGCCAGTATTTTTCGAATGCCGACTCATCATCCGAGCCGTAACCGAGGGCGGTAATGTAGTTTGAAAGTGCATCCAACCAAACATATACAACGTGCTTTTCATCAAACGTTACAGGTACGCCCCATGAGAAGGAGGTGCGTGAAACGCACAAGTCCTCAAGACCCGGCTTTATGAAGTTGTTCATCATCTCGTTAAGACGCGCCTGCGGTGCGCAGAAGTCCGGATGATTTTCATAATACTCGATAAGTCTGTCCTGATACTTTGAAAGGCGGAAGAAATAGTTCTCCTCCTTGGATTTTTCTACCGGACGTCCGCAGTCCGGGCACTTGCCGTCGACCAACTGGCGTTCATTCCAGAAAGATTCGCACGGCGTGCAATACCAGCCTTCATACTCGCTCTTATAAATATCGCCCTGGTCGTAGAGCTTTTTAAATATTTTCTGCACTGCCTTTACGTGCATTTCGTCGGTCGTGCGGATAAAACGGTCATTGGAGATATTTAGAAGCTTCCACAAATCCTTGACGCCTGCAACGATAACATCCACATACTCTTTGGGAGTTACGTTCTTTGCTTCGGCAAGACGCGCTATTTTCTGACCGTGCTCATCGGTACCGGTGAGAAACATAACGTCATACCCGCGCAAGCGCTTATAGCGCGCCATCGCATCGGCAGACACGGTGGAATACGAATGCCCGATATGAAGCTTATCCGACGGATAATATATCGGAGTTGAGATATAATATTTTTTCTTTTCCATGGCAAATGAGACCTCTTTCCAATTAACTCTTAAAGTTATTGAAGTTATTATAGCACAATATGGAAGTATTACGCAAGGCAGTTATGATTTTTATTACAATAAAAAATAAAAAAACTATTGAAAAATATTTGCAAATGTGGTACGATAAAGTGCAACGTATTAAGGTGTATTTAATTTTCGCCGATTTTCGGTTGATTTTATCATGTGGAGGTGCAAAACCAATGGAAATCTTAAAGGTAGTTCTTACAATCGTTCAGCTTCTTCTTTCTCTGTTTTTGATCGCTACTATTCTGCTCCAGCCCAGTAAACGCGCAGGTCTCAGCGGCGTTATCTCCGGTGCTGCAGATACGTTCCTGTCTAAAAACAAAGCAAAGTCTTGGGACGTTCGTCTGGCAAAAATTACTACGGCTGCAGCGGCTTGCTTTATTGTTGTCACTTTGGCACTCAATATGCTTTAATAGCCAAGCGTAATCAGTATTGGATTTTGTGAACTCCGGGTCTTTTGCCGTGTGGTAAAAGACCTGTTTTCATGTAATTTTGAGAGGAGCATTTGTCCTTTGAAAGATTTAAGTATACGCAATATTGCAATTATAGCTCACGTTGACCACGGCAAGACCACGTTGGTTGACCAGATGCTCAGGCAGAGCGGTACGTTTCGTGAAAACCAGGTGGTTGCCGAGCGTGTTATGGACTCTAACGACCTTGAGCGTGAACGCGGTATAACTATTCTTGCCAAAAACACCGCGGTTAAGTTTAATGATGTAAAAATAAATATTATTGATACTCCGGGGCATGCGGACTTTGGCGGTGAGGTTGAGCGCATACTCAAGATGGTAAACGGCGTTATCCTTCTTGTTGACGCAGCAGAAGGCCCGATGCCGCAAACGCGTTTCGTACTCCAACGCGCGTTGGAGCTCGGTCACCGCGTTATAATCGTTGTTAATAAAATCGACCGTCCGGACGCACGCCTTGACGAGGTAGGCGATGAGGTTTTAGAGCTTTTGTTTGACCTTGATGCAAACGAGGAGCAGCTCAATTCCCCGGTTCTCTTCTGCTCTGCACGCGAAGGCATTGCAGGCACCGAGCCTGACGCTATGCAGGATAGCTTAAAGCCACTGTTTGAACAGATAGTAAATTATATCCCCGCTCCTGATGCAAACGTCGAAGAGCCGTTGCAGCTTTTAGTTTCGGCTATTGACTATAACGAATATGTCGGAAGAATAGGCATAGGCCGCATTGAGCGCGGTGTGCTGCGCCAGAATCAGGAGATTGCAGTGTGCGACTATCACGAGCTCCGTGCACCTAAAAAGTCCAAAATAACCGCCATATACCAGTTTGAAGGCTTAAACCGTACACCGGTTGAAGTAGCAACTGCCGGAAACATTGTCGCATTTTCCGGAATGAGCGATATAACCATTGGCGATACGGTTTGCGCAACCGATGCGCAGGAGCCTCTTCCGTTTGTCAAAATCTCGGAGCCGACGGTGGAGATGACCTTCTCGGTAAATGACTCCCCATTTGCAGGACGCGAGGGTAAATTTGTAACCACGCGCAACATCCGCGACAGGCTTGACCGTGAGCTTTTAAAGGACGTATCTCTGCGTGTAAGTCAGGTTGACGGCTCGGCAGACTCCTTCAACGTCGCCGGACGCGGTGAAATGCATCTGTCGATATTAATCGAGACCATGCGCCGTGAGGGATATGAATTTCAGGTAAGCACTCCGCGCGTGCTCATGCGTGAGCTTGACGGCGTACTCTGCGAGCCGGTAGAACAGCTTCTGATAGATGTTCCCGAGGAGTCCATGGGCGCGGTTATGGAAAAGATGGGGCAGCGTAAAGGTGAGCTTCAGAAGATGACACCGGTCGGCAGCCGCATGAGAATAGAATATTTAATTCCGTCGCGCGGTCTTTTCGGCTATCGCAGTGAATTTTTGACTGATACCAAGGGCGAGGGAATTTTAAACACGGTTTTCCACGGATATGCGCCGTTTAAAGGCGAAATTCCGCGCCGTTCAGTAGGTTCGCTTGTAGCACATGAAACCGGCGAAGCGGTTGCCTACGGTCTTTTTAACGCGCAGGAGCGCGGTGTAATGTTCATTGAGCCGGGCACTCCGGTATACGAAGGCATGGTCGTCGGCTTCTCACCCAAGGGTGAGGACATAACGGTAAACGTATGCAAGCGCAAACAGCTTACCAACATGCGTGCATCCGGAAGTGACGATGCTCTTCGTCTTATCCCGCCGCGTAAAATGAGCCTTGAACAAACGCTCGAATTCTTGGCGGATGACGAGCTCATGGAGGTAACTCCCGAAAACATCCGTATCCGCAAACGTATTTTGGACCACGCAACGCGTATGAAAATGGCAAAACGCGCAGCGGATTAATCTTTAATATTCCAAAAAGTCTTTTCCTGACGGATAAGGCTTTTTTTGTGTATTTAATTATGCTATACTATATACAATAATTAAGCACTACTCAAAATTCGGAGGTGCACGTTATATGCGGCGCATATTATATACAGGACTCATTTTTATTTTTCTTCTGCTCTCCGCGTGCGAGCTTGAGGACCCGTCTTTAAATGAGACAAGTACCTTGCAAAACCACGAACAAAGCGCGCCTTCCGTTGTGACGGATACGGTTTTCGGCTTTGCGTATACGGACGAGGAAAAAATGAATCCTCTTACAACTAAAAACAAAATCAATTTAGAGCTTTTCTCTCTTATTTACGAGGGTCTTTTTGAGCTTGATGAAAATTTTGAGCCGGTAAACATCCTCTGTTCAGGCTACGAAATAAATGGAAACACCTACCGTTTTGAGCTTAAAGACGGCGTAACCTTCAGTGACGGAACTCCTCTTCGCGCAAGCGATGTAGTTTCTTCACTGCGCCTTGCAATGCAGCCGAGTTCATACTATGCCTCAAGGCTTACAAACATTGCAAACATAAAAGCTGATGGGAATTCTGCGGTTCTTGTAACCGTAAACAGATACACTGGAAATCTTCCGCGCCTTTTAGATGTTCCCATAATAAAAAGCGGAAGTGACGCCGCCAAAATCGCACTCGGCACCGGCGCATACGTGCTTGGAACCAACGAGCGCGGAAACTATCGACTTACTGCAAGAGAGGGCTGGCACATTGGTAAACCTCTGCCGTACAGCCATATTGAGCTTACTAAAGTCGCAAGCTCAGACGAATTGGTTTTCGGATTCGAGTCGCGCGATATTGACGTATTAAGCGTCGACCCGACAAGCTCAAATGCCATGCAATTTCGCGGTGAGTATGAACTTCGCGAGTATCCGACGACTATTTTCCAATACTTGGGGTTTAATATGTCAAAACCCTCTTTGAGGAATGCACTTATACGTCGGGCAATCGCTTGCGCGATAGACCGCGAAGCCACTGCAAGTCAGGACTTCGCTCAGCTTGCAGACGTGACGTGTCTGCCCGTACATCCCAACTGTCCGGCATATGAGAGCAAAATTGCCGATACGCTTGCCTTTTCTCTTGAAAAAGCCTACAACCTGCTTGCTTCTGCGGGTTTTACGGATACAGACGGTGACGGTCGATTGGAAAACCAAGACGGCGGCGAGCTCTCCTTACGGATTTTAGTAAATTCCGAGAACAAAAGCCGTGCAGCACTCGCCCAGCGTATAAGCTCAGACCTTACAAAGATAGGCATTACGGCAAGCGTTGACGAAAAGAAATGGGATGAATATCTCTCCGCTCTTCATGCAGGTAATTTTGACTTATACCTTGCAGAGGTAAACTTAAGTGCTGACTTTGATGTTTCGCGCCTTATCCGCACCGGTGGCGCTCTTAACTATGGAAGATACTCGTCTTCAGACACGGATGCATGTTTGGATGCATTCAATGCCGCAACACTGCGAAAAAGCGATGAAGCACTGCGGTTTTATAATAATTTTGTATTGCAAGTGCCCATTGCACCGATTTCGTTTAAGAAAAACTCACACATGACGCATCGCGCAGCTTTTGAAAACATTTCATTTACCCAGCGCAATATATTCTACCATTTTTATAATTGGAGGCCTGTTAGATAGCAATGGAAAGACGAAGCGGAATTTTAATGCATATAACATCCCTTCCCGGTGTTCAGGGTTGCGGCACAATCGGGCGTGAGGCATATGCCTTTGCGGATTTTTTAAGTGCAACATCTCAGAGCTACTGGCAAATTCTACCGACTTGTCCGGTGGATGAAACCGGCTCACCTTATCACTCGGTATCCGCACGCGCAGGATGCCACCTGCTTATTGATTTAGAACCGCTTGTCGATGATGGAACACTTACGGCAGAGGAAGTAGCGTCACTTTCCGCATTTAGCAGCACACGCGTAGACTATACCAACCTTTCCCCCGCGAAAGACAAACTTCTTCGCACGGCTTACATGCGCTCGCGCTCGGCTCTGCGTGACAGACTTTGCGCATTTTATGCCGAAGAAGCGAGTTGGCTTTCCGATTACGCACTTTTTATGGCGCTGCACGAATTCTTTTCGCACCGTCCGTGGCACACATGGGACGAACCGCTAAAACGCCATGAGGATTGGGTGCTTGATGAGTGGCGAAACAAACTCTCTGACGATGTAGGCTACCACGTATACGTGCAATATCTTTTTTTTACACAATGGCAGAAACTCAAAGAGTACACAAATAACCGCGGGATACGTATAATCGGAGATTTGCCGATTTACGTTGCGGAAGACAGTGCTGATGTGTGGGCAAATCAGCAGTTTTTTGAGCTTGATCGGGATTGTCGCCCATCCCGCATAAGCGGTTGCCCGCCCGATGCTTTCTCTCCGGACGGACAGCTTTGGAATAACCCGCTCTATCGCTGGGATATTCTGCAGCAACACCACTATTCATGGTGGATAGACCGTCTGCGCGCAGGACTCAGGCTTTACGACGTGCTGCGTCTTGACCATTTCCGCGGCTTTGAGGCTTACTGGGCAGTCGGAAGAGATGAACCCACCGCAAAAAACGGATGTTGGGTGCAAGGACCCGGCATGGATTTATTCCGCGCAGTGTGCTGGCAGATGGGACTTTTCCCGGTAATCGCAGAGGATTTGGGGTTTTTAACCGACGGTGTCGCCGCACTGTTGCGCGAAAGCGGATTCCCGGGAATGCGGGTGCTTCAGTTTGCATTCGATAAGAATCCGTCAAACCCATATCTTCCGCATAATTATGAGCGCAACTGCGTGGCTTATACCGGAACTCACGATAACAACACGGTTTTGGGTTGGGCGAATGAGCAGACACAGGACACTCTCTGCTTTGCAAAAAAATATTTAGGTGTTACTGATACCCAAAACATGGCAGATGCGTTTTTACGCGCAGTCTGGGCATCCGCGGCAGACCTTGCAATTGCACCAATCCAGGACTTTCTCGGCATGGGTGCTGAGGGGCGCATGAACACGCCCGCCACAGTCGGCGGAAACTGGGGCTTCAGAATATCTTCAGGTACCTTGACTGCCGGGCTGGCGGATAAAATCCGTGAGCTTACCCATATGTTTTCACGAAATCCGTGATTGACACTTTTTCTTATTTTTGGTATACTGGTATAGCTGTGCGGGCGTGGTGGAATTGGCAGACACGTTGGTCTTAGGAGCCAATGCTTTCGCGTGCAGGTTCAAGTCCTGTCGCCCGCACCAGTAAAAGGATATGCACTTTTGTGCATGTCCTTTTATTTTTTGTATGAGGTAGGACTTGAACCTTAAGAAGGCAACGAGCGTTAAAAAAAGGATTGATAATCCTTTTTAGCGATGTTGGTGCGCAGACGAGTACTGAAAGGCGTAGCCTTTCGGTCGTCAAGCAAATAAGACGCGAAGCGGCTGTGTCCTGTCGCCCGCACCAACAAAAGGATGTGCACTTTTGTGCATGTCCTTTTGTTTTTTACGCACATTTTACTTTAATCTCATTGTGATTTTGCCGGCGATTTGGTATAATAATAAAGACAAGGAGATGAATTTAATTATGGCTAACATAAATTTCAACGAAAAAAAAGGGTTTATATGCGATATGGACGGCGTAATCTACCACGGCAACAGGATTTTACCGGGTGTTGTCGAGTTTATAGACTGGCTGCATAAAACCGGCAAAGAATACTTATTCCTGACAAACAACAGCGGCTATACTCCAAAAGAGCTGAACATGAAGCTTGCACGCATGGGTCTTGACGTTCCCGAGCACCATTTCTACACGAGTGCCCTTGCAACTGCTGAATTTCTCAAAGAACAAGCACCGGGTTGCTCGGTCTACGCACTTGGTGAAGCCGGACTTCATAACGCGCTCTACAATGCAGGCATTTTTATGAACGATGTAAATCCGGACTATGTAGTAATAGGCGAAGCAAAGTCATATAATCTTGACACTCTGACAAAGGCAACTAACCTTGTGCTCCGCGGTGCGAAGCTTATCGGCGCAAACTCGGATGTATCAGGCCCTATTGAAAACGGTATAGCTCCTGCTTGTCGTGCACTCACCGCGCCTATTGAAATGGCAACCGGTAAGCAAGCGTATTATTGCGGAAAGCCAAATCCGCTCATGATGCGCACAGGTCTTAAAATGCTTGGATGCCATGCGGCTGAAGCGGTTATGGTGGGTGACCGTATGGATACGGACATAATCTCAGGCTTAGAGAGCGGCATGTCAACCATGCTCGTACTCTCGGGCGTTTCGACAAGAGAAACGCTTGACACCTATGCCTACCGCCCGACAATGGTATTAGACGGCGTTGGAGATATCGTAAAGTGTGCAAATAATTAAATAATTAATCAGGGCATGCGTTTTTCTTGCGTATGCCCTGATATAGTTATATGCAGCCATATACATCCCCCCAAATATTCCAGTATCTGATGCTAAAGAAAAAACTTTATTGTCAAATATAACAAAAGTGTAAATAACACTTGCAAAATTCATTTAATTGCACTATAATATTTCAGTCGCTGACGGAATACTACATATTAAAATATATATTCAAACAGGCATGGGGTAAATTTCCGCCTATTTTGTTTTCATTTTAAATGCCGTCGGTTTCCATTAAAAGTTCTTTGTTTAGGAAGTGATAAAAATGCAGACGTTGGTCTTTTTAATACTCTTTCCGCTCGTTGCCGCACTGGCTATGTTTGCGGTAAAAAACCAAAAGGCACGTCGTCTTCTCGTCCGCATCTCAGCAGCAGCACTGTCCGCAGCCGGAATATTCTTGGCTTGGCAGTACTTCGGTTCAACCCAAGAGATGTTTGAAATCTCCCCCGGGCTTTTGACATACGTATTCCTCGCGGCAGAGATTCTCATCTGCTGTGTGATAGTCTTCATGGGCATACGCCATAAGCGTATTTTGCCGATAGTTCTGTCGGTGGGGCAGACCGCTTTGATGGTATACTATGAGCTTTTCTTAAGCCATGGCTCACACAGCGCGGCTTATCTGTTTGTTGATAAACTCTCGGTAATCATGGCGCTGATAATCGCAGTAGTCGGAAGCCTTATTTGCTTGTTCGCAGTTTCTTATATGGAGGACTTCCACCATCATCACAAGGAGTACCGCGACCGCACCAACCGCTTTATGGCTCTGCTGTTTGTGGTTATCTCAGCGATGTTCGGCATCATTTTCTCAAACAACCTGGTATGGCTTGCTGTATTTTGGGAGATTACTTCCCTATGCTCATTCCTGCTTATTCAGTACACTGGCACCCGCGAGGCTGTTAAGAACGGCTTTACGGCCATTAACTTAAATCTCATCGGCGGTGCGGCATTGTGCATAGCGATTGTTATCCTGGGTGTTAATTACAATATCCACGAGATAGGCGAGGTTTTAAACTGCAATCTTTTTGAAGACCCCCTTTTCGGCATTGTTCTTCTCTGCTTTGCGCTTGCAGGCATTTCCAAGGCAGCTCAGATTCCGTTCTCGAAATGGTTGCTCGGCGCGATGGTTGCACCTACCCCGACCTCGGCTCTTCTTCACTCGTCAACAATGGTTAAAGCCGGCGTATACCTTCTGCTGCGCCTGAGCCCGGCACTCTGCGGAAACTCATTTGTCAGCATGACGGTTATCCTGATAGGCGGCATCACCTTCCTGGCTGCATCTATTCTTGCAATCCCGCAGACAGATGCAAAGCGAACCCTTGCATATTCAACGATAGCAAACTTAGGCCTTATCGTCACCTGTGCAGGTGTCGGCGGATATGAAGCTCTGTGGGCGGGAATTCTTCTTCTCATCTTCCACGCGGTTTCAAAGTCCATGCTTTTCTTATGCGTGGGTACTGTTGAGCATCAGCTTGGCAGCCGTGATATTGAGGATATGCACGGTCTTATCGTAAAGCTTCCGACTCTCGCTTTCTTTATGATAGTCGGCATCGCCGGAATGTTCCTCGCACCGTTTGGAATGCTTATCTCCAAGTGGGCAACGCTAAAGGCGTTAGTTGACTCACACAACATTCTCCTGGTTCTCATCCTGGCGCTCGGAAGCTCAGCAACGCTTTTCTACTGGACCAAGTGGCTTGGAAACGTCGTGGTTGTTCTTCCAAAGAGCGAAAGTATCCCATATAGAATGAATTGCGACACTAAAATTACCTTCTACATTTTAGCCGCACTCACCACGCTTTTGTGCGCACTCTTCCCAATCGTCAGCAAGTACATGATTTCACCGTTCCTGACGGATGTATATCATTTTCCGGATATGACAATTATCTCAGGCGGCAATCAGGCGATAATAACCATAATGCTTATTATGATAGTCCTGCTCCCGCTTCTCCTGCGCTTTGTAACCGCGAAGGATGACCGCATTACCTCGGCATACATGGGCGGCGTAAACGCGGGTGACGGTCGTCACTTCATCGACGTTCACGGCAACCGCAAGCGCCTGTATCTGTCCAACTGGTACATGCAGGATTTAATACCCGAAGAAAAGATTTTAAATGGCACTTCGATTGCTCTTATTCTGCTTCTGGCATTATGTGCAGTCTTCCTGCTGGGAGGTGTTTTGTAATGAATTTTGTAAGCGGTATACTTTATCTTCTTTTAGCCCCGCTCGCAGGTGGTCTCCTTGCAGGTCTTGACCGCAAGATTACTGCACGTATGCAAAGCCGTGTAGGTCCTCCCCTGCTTCAGCCTTTCTATGATGTTATAAAGCTTTTTTCAAAGCAAAACGCGGTAGTAAACGCATCGCAGGACGTTCTCATATTCTTCTATATGTTCTTCTGCATATTCACGGGCTTTGTGTTCTTTATAGGCGGAGATTTGCTTCTGGTAGTATTCTCATTTACTCTGGCAAGCGTTTTCTTGGTTCTGTGCGCGTACACTACAAACTCACCTTTTAGCTCTATGGGCGCAAGCCGAGAACTGATGCAAATTATGTGCTATGAGCCGGCAGTAATGCTCATGGCAGTGGGTATGTACATGGTTACAGGCTCATTTGGAGTTTCGGACATTGTATCAAATCCGTTCCCACCGATTTTTATGCTTCCGGGCGTATTCATAGCATTTATGTACATCCTGCTTATAAAACTTCGCAAGTCCCCGTTTGACATCAGTACCTCTCATCACGCACATCAGGAAATGGTAAAGGGTGTAACAACCGAAATTTCCGGTCCCTGTCTTGCGCTTGTTGAAATAGCACACTGGTATGAATCTATCCTCATATGGGGCCTTGTGTATCTGTTCTTCAGTTTCTCCTCAATCTGGAGCATTGCAATTTTTGCAGTTATCTTTGCGGTAATATTTGTCATTGAAATTTTCTTTGACAATACCTGTGCCCGAGTAAAGTGGCAGTACATGCTCAAGTCCTCGTGGGCGCTGACCGCTACGGTTGCATTTTTAAATCTTCTGCTTATAGCTATTATAAAATAGTTTTTACAAAGGAGCTGTTTTCCCATGGCAATCCTTGAAAAATCGCCTTGGATAATTCACTATGACGGTACCAGCTGTAATGGCTGTGACATTGAAACCCTCGCATGCCTGACTCCCATCTACGATGTGGAGCGTGTAGGCGTTATAAACACCGGCAACCCGAAGCACGCGGATATTTTGCTCGTAACCGGTTCGGTAAACGAGCAGAGTGCACCGGTCCTGTGGCAGATTTACAATCAGATGGCATCTCCGAAAGTAGTCGTTGCCATCGGTATCTGCGCGCTGACCGGCGGCGTGTTCAAGGAATGCTACAACGTGCGTGGTGGAGTAGATACTCTCCTTCCTGTCGACGTTTACGTCCCCGGTTGTGCAGCACGCCCGGAGGCTATTATTGACGGCGTAAAGCAAGCCACCGAGCTTTTGGCAAAGCGCCGCCGCCACCTGCTCGAGCATCAGCACAAGTATTCGCACGAGCACCAGCATAAAGAATAAGTAAAAGGAGGCTTTAGGTTATGGATATCCAAAACATCACAACCGACGAGATACTTGACCTGGCTTTCAGGCTTCACAAGGAGCATTATCGCCTTATACAAATATGCGCAACACGTGTGAATGACAGTATAGTGGTTGACTATACCTTTGGTCGTGGCTACGATGTGCGCAACTTAAGATGTGAAATTTCTATTGACGGTGAGCTTCCGTCAATCAGTTCTATTTTCTATCCGGCATTTCTCTATGAAAACGAAATGCATGACCTTTACGGAATAAACATCCGCCATCTGGAGATAGATTACAACGGAAAGCTTTATCGCACCGCTGTTAAAAATCCGTTCAACCCGCTCAAGAATGACTGACAGAGTCACCTTGTAAAAAGGAGTGATTAACCCATGTCTAAAAGAAGTATAGTTCCCTTCGGCCCTCAGCATCCGGTTCTTCCCGAGCCGATTCACCTTGACCTGGTTTTGGAGGACGAGCGCGTAATAGAGGCTATCCCCTCTATCGGCTTCGTACACCGCGGTCTTGAAAAGCTTGTTGAGAAGCGCGATTTTAACGATTATGTTTACATTGCAGAGCGCATCTGCGGCATCTGCAGTTTTCAGCACGGCTCAGGCTATGCTCAGGCTGTCGAGGAAATCATGCAGATAGATGTTCCACCGCGCGCCAAGTTCTTGCGCACGGTATGGGGCGAGCTTTCACGTATTCACAGCCACCTGCTTTGGCTGGGTCTTTTAGCTGACGGCTTTGGCTTTGAAAGCCTTTTCTATCAGTGCTGGAGACTGCGCGAAACCGTGCTTGATATTTTCGAAATGACCACCGGCGGACGTGTAATTTTCTCCGTCGTAAAAGTCGGCGGTGTTCGCCGTGACATAACTCGCGAGGACTTTGACGTTATCCTCAAGCAGCTTGAAAAATTAAGAGCTGATTTAAAAGATTTCGAGAAGGTATTCTTCCGAGACTTTACGGTAAAAAACCGTCTGTGCGGAGTCGGTGTTCTGACGCAGGAAGAAGCTCACGAGTTTGGCGCTGTAGGCCCGGTTCTTCGCGCTTGCGGTGTTCCGCTTGATATGCGCAAGCTCGGCTATGCCGCATATGACCAGCTCGACGTTGAACCGATTGTTGAAAAGGACGGCGACTGCTGGGCACGCTGCATCGTGCGTCTGCGTGAGATTTACCAGTCTATTGACATTATCCGTCAGGCTGCCGGCATGATACCCGACGGCGAGGTTTCTGTAAAGGTAACCGGCAATCCCAACGGTGAATATGTTTCACGCGTTGAGCAGCCGCGCGGTGAGGCGATTTACTATGTACGCGGCAACGGAACCAAGTTCCTTGACCGTTTCCGTGTCCGCACGCCGACATTTGCAAATATTCCGGCACTGCTTAAAGTTCTTCAGGGTTGCGACCTTGCAGACGTGCCGATGATGATTTTGACTATTGACCCCTGCATCAGCTGCACCGAGCGCTGATTTTTACAATAAGATTGGGTGATTATAAATGAGTATACTTCCCTTTGGACTTACCGTCCTTAAAAACCTGTTTTCCAAGCCGGTCACGCGCCTTGAAAAGCGCGAGTTTTTCCCGGCAACGCGCGGACACGTAGTCTTTGATGCGGACACCTGCATCTTCTGCAGCTTGTGTGCACGCAAGTGCCCGGCAGGCGCGATAACCGTAGACCGCAATGAGAAGACCTGGTCCATCATGCGCGCAAGCTGCGTGCAGTGCGCGGCATGCGTTGATGCGTGCAATAAAAATTCACTGAGTATGGCACCGGAGTACACTCCGGTAATGACCGTGAAGGAGACGGAGACGTACCATGCACGAGTATCCGATAACCAAGAGGATTGTGGAAATAGCTGAGGAATATGCCCGTAAAAACGGCGGCGAGGACGTACGTGTTCGCCGCATTGTTTTAGTCGCCGGTGACAGTGCCGGATATGTACCCGACACCATTTCCCTCTACTTTGATGAAATATCCCGCGGCGGGATATGCGATGGTGCGACACTTGAGATTAAGCGCGTTATCCCCAAGCTCAAATGCATGGGGTGCGGAGAGTTTTTCCCGCGCAAGCCGTTTTCCTTTGCCTGCCCGCACTGTGGCTCAGACGGTGCTCCGACGGAAATCGGGCGCGAGTTTTATATGGAAAGCATTGAGATAGAGGATTTTCCCACGGAAAGGAAGCAGTAAAATGCCTGAGAGCAAAGATATTAAAGTAATGGAAAATATCATGGACAAAAATGACTCTATTGCACTTAACACGCAAAAAGATTTGTCTCAAAAGGGTATTTTCTGCATAAATATAATGGGCGCGCCGGGTGCGGGTAAGACCTCCACCATAACCGCGCTTGCAAAGCGTTTAACCAAACCGGTGACGGTAATCGAAGGCGATATAGAGTCGGATATTGACACCAAGGCATTAAACGAACTGGGTGTTCCCACGGTTCAGATTAACACGCACGGTGCTTGCCACCTGGATGCCCCTGCTATATCCGATGCGATATGCGAGCTTTCTGACATCAAGCCCGGATTCTTATTTATTGAAAACATTGGAAACTTAGTCTGCCCCGCTGAGTTTAACATAGGCGAGCATATGAAGCTGCTCATCGTCTCCGCGGCAGACGGTTCGGACAAGCCTTACAAATACCCGCTGGCATTTGAAAAGGCTGACCTTATTCTTGTAAACAAATACGACCTTGCCGAGCTTGCGGAATTTGACGAGGAATACTTCCTCCAAGGAATTCGCCGTCTGCATCCGGATGCAACGGTTATGATGGTATCCGCAAAAAAAGGCGAAGGAATGGATGAAGCTGCAAAATGGCTGGAAAATCGGGCATTCTGATTTATATCTACGGCATAGTG